>CAZHLB010000086.1:0-14062 GCA_964533005.1 uncultured Saprospiraceae bacterium | reverse complement strand
GCGCTGCCGGTGGTCACTCTGCCGCCCCGGTTTTTGTATTCGTTCACGAAAGTCATCCAGAGGCGGTAGTTTTCTTTCCAGGCAACCTCTTGCTCCGTGCCCCACTCTACCCAGTAGCTGCCGTGCGAAATTCGGCTCGGCGCATAAAACCGCCAGAGCGACGGCAGGGTGTAGCCTTCGTGCCACTCGGCACGGCGGGCACGTTGGAAATCCCGGTTTGCCTCGTAAATATTGAAGGTGGGGTCGAGGGTGAAATCGAGCGCCAGCAGCTCGTCCATCACTTTGTTCCAATGCTCGGAGTACGGTGGAGCAGCTTGTTTCCAAAGCTTTCCGGCTTCTTCGAAGCGGTTCATTTCGTTCTGGTAATTGTAGTCGGGCGGATAGTTTTGGACGGTTCTGTCGTTGAAAAGCGCTTCGGGCAAGCCGTACCAATGTTCCATCGTAGTCAAACCTGCCCTCGCAGATTTCAGCACGTTCCAGCGACCCACGTCCATTTGGGCGTGGTGGCAGGCAGAGCGCAAGCCGAGTTTTTTATTTTCATCCAAAGCCGCCGACATGAGTTCGGGGGCTGCGCCAAAAAATTTGATGCCGTCTGCGCCCCGTTTAGCGTTGGATTGCACCCAAAGGCGAGCTTCTTCGGGCGTGGCAATTGGCGTTTTCGAGCCTTGCCCAAAACCGGCGTAAGCCTCGATGCGGGGAGCGGTGATTTTGTTTTCGGCGCTTTTTTGTTTGTGCTCGAGCACCCAATCCAAGCCATTTCCGCAGGAGGGGTCTCGAATGGTCGTGATGCCATGCCCCAGCCAAAGTTTGAAAACGTATTCGGCAAAAGCGCCTTGCTCCTCACCGCCGATGTGCCCGTGCATGTCCACGAAGCCGGGCAGGAGGTACATTCCTTCGCAGTTAAGCTCACGCCCGCCAGGCTTGAGTTTCGGGCGACCGGCGCTGTCAATCGGTACGCCGGGGTTGCCGACCTGGCGAATGGAAACGATTTTATTTTTTTCAACCACGATGTCCATGGGCCCCGATGGTGGGGCGCAGTTGCCGTTGATGAGGGTGACGCCCCGGATGATGAGTTGGTCGAAGGGTCCCTCGCCTTCGGTGCGGGCGGGGGCTTTTTGGACTTGGGCAGTGGCGAAAATTGAGAGGAATAAAGTCAGGAAAAGGAGAGTGATTTGTTTTGACATGTGCGTTGATTTTGACGGTCAAAGCAAGTGAATTTTTAACTTGCTCACCAAATACAGGCTCAACCTAAATCTTTGTGTATGAAAAACTTCCACCGCTTTTTACCTGTCAGCTTTAGGCTCAGTTTTTGACATTCGCCACTCGTTTTTACCCTCCTCCCGAAGATTTCACCTGATGTTAAGGCAGCCATTTTATTACGCTCTCAGCAAGGCAAACCCTCCGTTTCGCCTGCTTCGTTGCAGCATTTTCATACTGCTGGCTGCCCTCTCCTACCCTGCTTTTACGCAGCAAGAAGCCCAATTCACCAAGTATTTTTTCAACAGCCTCGTCTTCAATCCCGCCTACGCTGGCAGCCAGGAACACCTGAGCGCCGTGGTGATTTACCGTGACCAATGGTTCAACTGGGAAAGCAAATACGGCGGCGACGGGCGTCCGGTCTCCGCTACTTTTTCTGCGCATTCGACTGTAAATAAGCGAGTTGGGCTTGGTTTGAATGTGGCAAGCGACCGCATCGGCGCACGAGAAGCGACCTTCATAAATGCTTGCTACGCTTACCGCATCAGCTTTGGAAAAGGCACCCTCTCCCTCGGCTTCCAGGCAGGCTTGACCAACTGGCGGGCGGACTGGAACAAGCTGCTTTTTCAAGACCCTCGTGAACTCGATTTTGCTTTTCAAGGCGAGAACCCAAGCCTGCTGCTGCCCGATTTTGGCGCAGGCGTTTTTTACAAAACGGAGCGGTTTTACGCAGGCGCATCCATCCCGCATCTGGCGCAATTTCACCTGCGGCAAGTTGACCCGGAGGAGCAGGCAACCATTCGCAAATGGGCAAAAACCTACCGGCATTTTTACCTGACCGCAGGCGGTGCAGTGCCGCTCGATGGCGACGATTTGGTTTTCAAACCCTCCATTTTGATAAAAAGCGTGGGCGTTTTCAGCGAGTTTTTCAAGCAAGGAGACCTGGTTCGGGAAATCGGCGCACCTGGAGTTTTTGACCTGGACTTGTCGCTGTTGCTGCGGAAAAAACTTTGGGTGGGGGCTGCTTTTCGCTCCAGTTTTGCGGCATTCGCCAATCAAGGTGCGGCAGTCAGTTCGCACGACTCGGTGGACGGTTGGGTGGCTTTTTTGTTTGACAATGGGATGCGGCTGGGCTTTGCTTATGATTATCCGGTGAGTAAAATTCAGCCCTACGCAGGCGGGTCTTTCGAGGTGATGCTGGGCTTTGATTTTGTGAAAAACGTGGAGAAGGCGGCGACGCCCAGGTATTTTTAAAGGCTTGACAATCAATATTTCCAGTCCATTTTTAGCTTTGCCAAATCATTGCTAAACAAGAAAACTTCACGGACTATGGACTACACGCCTGCCACTGATTATCCCTTCAAAATTGTTCCTTTTCACTATGACTATGCCTTCAAAGTGACGCTTGCCAGGGACTGCCTGTTCGCCCGGCGTTTCATTGAAATCACTGCCGAATTGAGCGCACCGATTCAACATTTGGAACCTGCCCGCAATGAGTTCGAGGCAATGACCTTGGAAGCGAAAAGCGGCATTTACGACGTGGTTTACCGGGATGAAAAACTCCAGGTTTTCATCATCGAAATGCAGAAAGACCATTTCAAAGTTATCAAGCCCAGGCTGATGTTTTATGACTTTCATTATTTCAACAGCCAGGTGGCAAAAGGTGAAAAGCCCTTTGAAAAACTTTCACCCGTGATTTGCATTTGCATATTGCACGGGAGAATTTATCCCGGCAAAGCAGACAAAAATCAATATTGCTGGAATTTCATGTTCCGTGACCAACCTTCGGGAAAGGTGTTGAGCGACAAGACGCAAGTACGAATCATCGAATTGGGAAAATTTCCGATTTTGCAGAAGGATTGGCGGAAGGTGAAAACCGACGCTGAAAAACTTTTTTATACCATGAAATACGCACATCAATTTGACCCGGACAATCCGGCGGAAGTTCCTGACTTCTACAAAGAGCCTTGGCTGGCGGAGCCGCTGAAAAAACTGAACCTCGCTTTGATGACGCCAGAGGAAAGGGTCATGCTGGACGTGAGCATTCTCACGCAAAAGGCTTTAAAAATTCAGCATGAGCGAGAGGTCAAAAAAGCTTCTAAGAAGGCGGCTAAAGTGGCGGCTAAAGTGGCGGCTAAAGAGGCGACAGCAAAAGCTGAAGCCAACGTGATTCAAGTGATTCAACTGCTGCGCCAAGGAAAATCTGCGCAAGAAATCGCCGCTTCAACCGGGCTTTCCGAGGAGCACGTTCAGCATCTTATCGAACAAATAAACCCGCCGGCAAAACCTGCAAACGGCAACGGAAAATCCAAAGATTGAACAAAACCAGGCGGTTATTTTGCCTGGAAAATAAGCGCCGCATCATTGTTCCTCGCCACCAAAATCTGCGGTTTGCCGCCGCTGCCCGTCTTCAGTAATTTCACGTCCCTGCCCTCGCCGGAAAACCAAAACCCGCTCCGGCTCGGCTCGACAAAACTGAAATTTCCCTGCCCGTCGCCTTTCAAAAACAGTCCCGGCATTGCGTCCTGCCTGCCGATGCCCGGTTGGTTTCCGAAAAAATTGCCCACCGCCAGCACGTCCATTTTTCCATCCTCGTCAAAATCGCCAGGCAGAAAAGCGTGAATTGGCGCAAGCTGCGCCTGAACCGGCAGCGGGCGAGGCTCGAAATTGCCGCTACCCTTGTTTTCAAAGTAGGTGGATTGAAAGGTCTCCGCTTTTTTATGCACCGCTCCCGCCAGCATTTTTTCATCGAAAATCTCCTCAAAATTGCTGTTGGCGAAGGCATTGTATTTCACGAAGCGCTTTTTCAGTTCAGGCAGTTGCGCCGTGAGTTCGTCCTTGCTGGCGAAGGGGTATTTTTTGCCCTGGCGGAAAAAAGTGAGCACCGGGTCGGTCGCTCCATTTTCATCGAAATCCTTCACGTAGAGTTCCACTGGTTCGGCGGGCGAAGCGGTCAGCGGCGAATTCAAACCATGATTTCCAGCCAGCAAATCCAGGTCGCCGTCGCCGTCCATGTCGGCTGCGGCAATAGAATTCCACCAACCTGAAGAAGAAGTGAGAGTGTGAGAAAGTGAGAGAGTGAGAGGCAAGGAAAAGTCGAAAATGGTCAACGGCATCCACTCACCGGCGACAATCAGAAGTCGCTCATTTTCAAGCCAAACGGCAGCGGTAACCATGCCTGCGTCGGCAATTTGAGGGCAGATTTCAGCCGTGCCGTCCCTGAAATTTGCCTTGCCATCGTTCAGAAAAATGAAGCTTTTTGGCGTCAAACCGTAGCTACCAGGCACACTCCGGCTGCCTACAAAAAGGTCGGTGAAACCGTCACCGTTGAAATCTGCGGGGACGACGCAGGAGCCATTTGCCGCTTCGTCGAGCGTCAATTCTTTTTTGGAAAAATTGCCTTTGCCGTCGTTCAGGTAGAGCCGGTCTTTGAGTTGCGGCGAGCCTTCCCGGTACTCGCCGCCGCCGCTGACGACGTACAAATCGAGGTCGCCGTCGTGGTCGGCATCTAAAAAGGCGGCGTCGGCGTCTTCGCACAAAAAATCAGCTTCGAAGGCTGGTTGACTCAAGTTAGGAGGTAACTTGAAGTTACCTCCTAACTTCTGCCCAACTGCCAACTGCCCCGCCTGCCCTTTCGCTCCACACAAATAAAAATCGTCCGCCCCGTCGCCGTTCACGTCGCCAACTGCAAGTTTTGGGCTTTGCGTCGAAAGCAGGTGCGGCATCAACGGCTCGACGTTGAAATCGAGGAAGCGATTTTCCCGGTGAGGTGAGATGGAACTGGAATAGCCAGGGTTTGCTATTTCAAATCGAGGTTTATCAAGGTATCGGAGGAAGGTAAAATAGGGATTACTCATACATCCCGGAACCGAATGTTGAAACACAAGCAATTGATTGACAGGTTGATTGTGCAAGGCGCACCGAAAACGGTCGCCTCCCCAAATGACTTCTACTACATCCACTTGTTCCGCTTTCCCTAAGCCAAAATGCAGTGTCAAATCCACGGATGACTGCCAGCCCTTCACGGGTGAAAGCTCTTGGGTCTGCACCAATTCTCCCGCACGAACAGTGACCCGTGCGCCAAAACCAAACTTGTTTCCATCCTTCCCTTCCAGTCTGACTTTCAGGAAGTGGTTGTTGCCCACACGCTCTGAATTGTTCCGAAAAATGCTGGCGGTCGCATTCAAATTATTCACCGCCAAATCCAAGTCGCCATCGTTGTCGAAGTCTGCGTAGGCAGCCCCGTTGGAGCAGCCGGTGAGGTCGAGACCCCAGTCTTTGCTGACGTTTTGAAATTGCGGAAATGCGCCGCCGAGGTTTCGGAAAGCATAGTTTGGCGCAGCGCCGGAAGGCATTTTTGCCGCCAAATCAAGGTCGGAAGCGAAACGTTGCACCTCCTCGTCGGCGGTGAATTTGAGGTAATCCAAATCGTTGGGTCGCCGCCAGATGCCGTTGGTGATGAAGATGTCTTTCCAGCCGTCGTTGTCGAAATCGGCGAGCAGGGTTGACCAACTCCAGTCGGTCGCTGCCACGCCTGCGACCTGACCTATTTCGGCAAAGGCGAGGGTAGAAATGTCATTTTTTTCAAAAATGACATTTCTGGACGCTCCCAAATTCAGTTGCAGCATATTCCTCGGAAATTGGTGGTGATAGCCAAAACCCAATTTCATCAGTTGCAAATTGTAGTGGTCGTCGCCTGCGCTGGCTTTGCGAATGGTTTCGATTTCAGGTTTCATGTCGAGCGACATCAGGTCGAGCCAGCCGTCGTTGTTGATGTCTGCTGCGTCCACGCCCATGCTGAAAGTGCTGGTGTGTCCCATCGCCGAGGCTATGCTTTCTGAAAAAGTGCCGTCGCAGTTGTTCAGGTAGAGGTAGTCGTTTTCGTGGAAATCATTGGCGACGTACAAATCCGGGCAGCCGTTGTTGTTGAAATCTGCGGCGACTGCCGCCAAGCCGTAGCCCATTTTTGCTCCGAAAATGCCTGCCAGTTCGCTGACATCCGTGAATTTCCCACCCTCATTTCTGAATAAATAATCGCCAGCCATGCTGTCTCGCTCTGTTCTTTTTTCAGCCTTGACGTAGGTTTCTGCTGAGTGAACCGAATGAGTGAGCAGGAAAAGGTCGAGGTCGCCGTCGAGGTCGTAGTCAAAAAAAATGGCTTGCTGGGCGAAGCCTTTGAAGTCCAAACCGTACTCGGCGGCGCTTTCGGTGAAAGTGAGTTGCCCGTTTTTTACACCATTATTAATGTATAGCCGGTTGCGCCCGTTGACGCTTTTGTAAAAACCGACTTCGCAAACGAAGATGTCGAGCCAGCCATCGGCATTGACGTCGGCGAAGGTGACGCCGGTTTTCCACCTGCCGGGTTCGCCCGCAGTCACCCCCCTGCCCCCCTCAAGGGGGGTGTTAACGCCTGCTGATTCCGTGATGTCCTCGAAATTCAAGTTGCCTTTGTTCAGGTAAAGACGGTCGGACATTTGGTTGGCGGTGAAGTACAAATCGGGCAAGCCGTCGTTGTTCAGGTCGCCTGCTGCGACGCCGCCACCGTTGTAGAAATACAGGTACTTGATGATGTTAAAACGGTCATTTTCAGCGAGTTGGTTGGCGAAGTGGATGCCGGTTTGGGCAGAAGAAAGGGAGGTGAAAAGTTTTTCTTGGGCAACGATAGCTGTTGCTGCAATGCAAAATATGAAGGTGGAAAATTGGCGCATCGAAGTTTTGGCAAAAAGCTGACAGGTGGAAAACGGATGGCTGAGAGATAAAAAATTTCATTTTTTATCTCTCAGCCATCCGTTTTCCACCTGTCAGCTTTGAGTTCTTTTCAGGCGAAATTAAAACCAGTTCAATACCCCAATTTCAAGGCTGGATGAAAATTTGACTTTAATCAGTCAGCCAAATCCTGCATGAATGCCTACTTTCGACCCCGCTTTTTTAAGGAAAAAGTAAAAAGGCAAAAGGCAAAAGGGAAGTCAAAAGTGGAAAAGGTAAAAGTAGAGACCGTGCCACTTTTCTCCTTTCCACTTTTGACTTCACTTTTGACTTTTGACTTTTCCCTTTTTACTTCTACAGACAATGGAAACGGCAACGATGACGCCCCCCGTAGCGGCGGCGACCTTAGAAAAAGAATCCATCATCATCAAATTCGCAGGCGACTCCGGCGACGGGATGCAGCTCACCGGCACCATGTTCACCGACGACACTGCCATTCATGGCAGCGACCTGGCGACTTTCCCTGATTTTCCGGCGGAAATTCGTGCCCCGGCTGGCACGTTGGCGGGCGTCTCCGGCTTCCAGCTTCACTTTGGAAGCCGCAAGATTTTTACGCCCGGCGACCGCTTCGACGTGCTTGTGGCGATGAATGCCGCTGCGCTGAAAGTCAACTTGGGTCACCTGAATCATGGCGCAACCATCATTGTGGACGACGGCGGTTTTGACAGCAAAAACCTTCGCCTCGCCAAGTACGAGGAAGGCAAAAACCCAATCGAGGACAACACTTTGGAGGGTTACGAGGTGATAAAAATTCCCGTGTCCAAACTGAACCGGGACGCCCTCGCCACCTCGCCGCTCGGCACGAAGGAGAAAGACCGTTGCAAGAATATGTTCGTGCTCGGCTTCCTGCTCTGGCGCTACAATCGCAGCCTCGACGTGACGATACGCTACCTGACTGCCAAATTCAGCAAGAAGCCGGACATCCTCGACGCCAACGTGAAGGTTTTGCAGGCAGGTTACGCCCTCGCCGACACGATGGAAATTGCCAGCAGCCGCTTCACGGTGAAACCAGCGGCGTTAGAACCAGGTAACTATCGCAGCATCATGGGCAACGAAGCCATCGTGCTGGGTTTGATTGCGGCATCGAAAAAATCGGGTCTGCCGCTGTTTTACGGCTCGTATCCAATCACCCCGGCGTCCAGCATTTTGCATGGCTTGGCGGCGCACAAACGCTTCGGTGTCAAGACTTTCCAGGCGGAAGATGAAATCGCTGCCATCTGCTCTGCGCTCGGCGCAAGTTATGGCGGCAACATTGGCGTGACCGGCACTTCGGGCCCCGGCATGGCGCTCAAAGGCGAGGCGATGGGCTTGGCAGTGATGCTCGAATTGCCGCTTTTGATTATCAACATCCAGCGTGGGGGACCCTCGACGGGCTTGCCTACGAAGACCGAACAGGCTGACCTTTTGCAAGCACTTTACGGCAGAAATGGCGAATGCCCGATGCCAGTTTTGGCGACCCGCTCGCCTTCCGATTGTTTTGAAACGACTGTCGAAGCTGTCCGGATTGCCTTGCAACACATGACTCCGGTCATACTTCTGAGTGACGGCTACATCGCCAACGGCGCAGAGCCATGGCGCTTCCCGAAGGCGTCGGACATTGCGCCAATCGAAGTAAAATTCACCACGAAAAAGGAAAACGGGACGCCCTTCCAACCTTATCGCCGGGACGAGCGATTGGTCAGAAATTGGGCGCTGCCGGGTACGCCGGGCTTAATTCACCGGGTCGGCGGCATCGAAAAAGAAGACGTGACCGGGAACATCAGCTACGAACCGGAAAACCACGAGCACATGGTCAGGACTCGTGAGCGGAAGGTGGAAATGATTGCCGATTTCATTCCGGAGCAAAAAATCGAGATGGGTTTCGAGCAAGGCGACCTGCTGATTTTTGGCTGGGGCAGCACCTTCGGCGTCTGCCAATCGGTGACGAGGGATTTGCTGGATTTGGGCTACCGGGTCGGTCATGCGCACCTGCGTTACATGCGCCCGTTCCCAAAAAATCTGGGCGAAGTGTTGAGTCGGTTCAAGACGGTTTTGATTCCAGAAATCAACACCGGGCAGTTAGCGAGCGTGATTCGGAGCAAATTTTTGTTGCCGGTGAAGCAGTACAATAAGATTCAGGGGACGCCGATTTCGAGGGAGGAGTTGATGGATTATGCGCTGACCTTGCTGCCGGAGTGAGATTTTTCGCCAGAGAACTTTTGCTCTTGCCGGGCGATTGTTTTCAAAAAAGTAAAGCCATGACAGAGATTACGATTCACACGGATGACTTGGAATTCTTGCAAAAGCTCTTTGCGCTTGCCCAAGAGTCCCACCTCGAAATTGCCGGAAAGAACGGCAAGTCCAACGAGCTAAAACTTGTTTCACCAAAAAGAAAAACCACAAAACAAGCTGTTCAGAAAGTTCCTCCGATTGATTGGGGAAGCGACCCGGAAAGTCTACGAGAGCTTCGTGGCATCTGGAAAGATAATCCACCTACACTGGAGGAAATCAGAAAGCTTGCTTGGGGAGACCGATTATGAAAGTGCTTTGCGACACCAACATTTTTATCCATTACTTCGCCAATACCCTTGATACGGTGAATGAATTGGAACAAAACATCGGCTTGCCAAATGTTGTGATGCCTTCAATCGCTGCCATGGAATTATTTCGGGGAATGAATAACAAGAACCAATTGGCGAACATGAAGGCTAAAATCAAAAAATACAACATCTTCCACATTGACCGGGACATTTCGAGAAAGGCGGTTGAATTCCTGGAAGCCTATCGCCTGAGCCACGATTTGAAGCTGCCCGATGCCCTGATTGGCGCAATGGCAGTCGTTTATCAATATCCCCTTTTTACCTACAACGTAAAAGACTTCCGGTACATGCCGGGCATTATTTTGCATCAAATAAATTGAACCATGTCCGTTGACATTTCCAACCTGAACGGCGGCATTCTCGAAGCCCCCGTCGTGCTCAAAGCAAAAGATTTCGAAACCGACCAGGACGTGCGCTGGTGTCCCGGTTGCGGCGACTATTCCATTTTGAAGCAGGTGCAGACCGTGCTTGCCAATCTTGGAAAAAAGCAGCACGAAACGGTCTTCGTTTCCGGCATCGGCTGTTCCAGCCGCTTCCCGTATTACGTCGAAACCTACGGTGTGCATAGCATTCACGGCAGGGCGCCGGCGGTGGCGGCAGGCTTGAAAATGGCGAACCCGAACCTCCAGATTTGGATGATTACCGGCGACGGCGATGCCCTGAGCATTGGCGGTAACCACTTCATTCACCTGTTGCGGCGCAATTTCAACCTCAACGTCTTGCTGTTCAACAACCAGATTTATGGCTTGACCAAAGGGCAATATTCGCCGACTTCCGAGGAAAACAAGCGCACCGCCAGCACGCCTTTCGGCTCGATTGACCACCCGGTAAATCCAATTGCCCTGGCGCTCGGTTGCGACGCCACTTTCGTCGCCCGCTCGATGGACAGAGACCCGACGCACTTGAAAGACATGTTGACGAGGGTTGACCAGCATCGGGGAAGCTCGTTTCTGGAAATCTACCAGAACTGCAACATCTTCAACGATGGCGCATTTTTCAGCTTCACCGAAAAGGAATCGAAGCCTGCGAACTGTATTTTCCTGCGGCAAGGCGAGCCGCTCGTTTTTGGCAAGGAAAACGAAAAAGGCATCCGCCTCGACGGTTTCACCCCGCAAATCGTGGACTTGCGTACGGACGGTTTTTCGAAAGATGACCTTTGGGTTCACGACGAACGTGACCAAAACAAGGCGCAAATCCTGTCCCGCTTCTTCGACAACATGCACGATGAGGGAGCGCTGCCTCGCCCGTTTGGCGTTTTTTACCAGACCGACCGTCCTTGCTATGAGGATTTGCTTTTCGGGCAAATTGAAAAGGCGGTGGAAATGCAGGGAGAGGGAGATTTGGACAAACTGCTGGCGGGTTCTAATACGTGGGAAATCAAGTAACCAACTTTGTTATTTTTCCATTTGTGAAATACGAGAGCTTGCATTGTATGCTGCAATGCAAGCTCTTTTTTTTGCTGCAACATTTCCAAGACAGGCGTAAGCATATTGCATTTAAGGCATAGTAATTGATTCACGATTTCAACAAGCCCATGCCAAAGGAAACAGTCGAATGCCTTAGCCCCACCCCAAAGCTATCCATCTAAACTTCCTTGCTTTAGTACCTCCCAATTTGGAACTCCCGCCCCCTCACTTAAAAGTTATGGCACGCTTGTTCTCTCTCTGCTCTGCTTTCGGAATATTATTCTATTCGTATTCCTGGGGTCAAACTTATTCTGCTACCGGGCTTCCAGTCACCCTCAATGATGGGACTTCCAGTACTTGCTGGGCAAGTCCCAGCGCTGCACTTAACACTACCGTCAATGTTCCCTTAACAGGAACCATCATTGACCCTTCCAAAGTCACCATCTCATTTGCGATTTCTCATGCCTGGATTGGCGACGTCAGAGTCCAATTAAGCCCCCCCTCCGGGTCTCCGGTCATCAATCTCATTGACAGGCTTGGCTCTGGCACTTGCGGGTCAAGCAATGATTTCAACTCCTCGAACACTTTGAATTTTAATAGCAGCGCTTCGACGGCAATATCCAGTTCCGTCAACCCGGTTCCCGGCGGAACTTACCTGCCAGGCGCAGGAGCCAATGGGTCTGCCGGTAGCCTCGCCAACCTGAACGGCGTCAGCGTCAATGGAAACTGGACATTGGCTGTCACGGATGGAACCCTTGCCGATATTGGAACATTGGCTTCGTTCAGCATCACCTTTGCTGGCGGAGCATTGCCGGTGGAACTAACTTATTTTAAAGCCTTTCCCGACAAAAATGAAGTGATTTTGAAATGGACGACAGCGTCGGAAACCAACAACAGAGGGTTCGGAATCGAACGCAGCCGGGACGGAAAAGACTGGCTCGAAATGGGTTTTGTCGAAGGCGCTGGCACGGTGCAAGAAGAACGGCAATACGTTTTTTCGGATGCCAAGCCATTTCCAGGAATTAATTATTATCGCTTGCACCAGGTGGACTTTGACGGCGCAGAAAAATACTCGCCGGTTGTTGCCGCTGAATTGGAAACGACAGGCGCAGATTTACAAGTCTTTCCGAATCCTGTTGTCAATCGCCAGGCACATTTCTATTTCACGGAAAAAGAAGATCAACCCTACGTTTTGAAGATTTTTGATTTGTCAGGACAGCTCTGTTTGAAAAAAGCTGTTTCCAGCAATCAGGCAGAAATTGACCTGTCCGGTTTTCAACCTGCCGTTTATTGGGTGGCGCTTGAAAACCACGAACAGCGAGTCTGGCAGAAAATGGTATTGGCAAAATAAGCGGCGCAGAAAAAAGAGGTTCTTTCCTTTCCCATTTGTTTTCCCTGCCTATTTTACGGCGGCTTTTAGAGTTCGGCTTACGTTTACGAAACCACAATAGGTTTCGCAAACGTAAGCCTCCGATTTTTTTACGGTATGAAACTGAAAGTTATCATTCACGAAGCTGAAGAAGGTGGCTATTGGACGGAAGTGCCTGCCATTCCAGGCTGCATGACGCAAGGCGATACTTTTGAGGAGCTTTTGCAAAACTTGTACGAAGCCGTCGAAGGCTGCCTGTCTGACTAATCCATATCCATAACCAATCACCTGTTTTTTTATGTCCAACCACCTCGTCGCCATCTTCGGCGGCGCCGTCTCCGGCGCAGAAGCTGCAAATCAACTTGCCCAGCGGGGCATCCGCTCCGTCGTTTTCGAGCAAAACGCTTTGCCCTACGGCAAAATCGAAGACGGCTTGCCCAAGTGGCACGCCAAGCTGCGGGACAAGGAAGAAGCTGCCATCAACGAAAAACTCAGCCACCCGCTCGTCACCTTCGTGCCGAAAGTGCGGCTCGGCGAAGACCTTGATTTTGAAGACGTTGTCAAAAATTGGGGCTTCTCGGCAGTCTTCCTTGCCACCGGCGCCTGGCGTGACCGCCCCTTGCCCGTCGAAGGCGTGGACGAGTACCTGGGCAAGGGTTTGTACTATCAAAACCCCTTTATTTACTGGTTCAACCACTCGCACGAGCCTGGTTTTCAAGGCGAAAAAATGGAAATCGCAGACGGCGCACTGGTCGTCGGCGGCGGCTTGGCAAGCATTGACATCGTCAAAGCCTTGATGATGGAGACGGTGCAAGATGCCCTCCGCCAACGAGGTCACGACGTGAATATGTTCGACCTGGAACGAGGAATCGCCAAGTTGCTTGAAAGCAAAAACCTGACGCTCGCCGACCTCGGTATCGAAGGCTGCACTTTGATGTACCGCCGTCGAATCAAAGACATGCCGCTCTTTCCCGGCGACACCGACACACCGGAAAAACTCGCCAAAGCCGAAATCGTCCGTGAAAAAGTGCTGAAAACCGCCCAGGAAAAATTCCTTTTCAAAGTCTTGCCCTGCCACGTTCCCGCCGGAAAAATCGTCGAAAACGGTCGCCTCGCAGGTCTGATTTTGCGGGAAACGCAAGTCGAAAACGGCAAGGTCAGCGAGCTTCCCGGCACGGAAAAAGAGTTCAGAACGCCGCTCGTAATCTCCTCCATCGGCAGCATTCCACAGCCGGTTTCTGGCATCCCGATGCGCTGGGAAACCTTCGAGGTTGAGAAGGGACAATGCTGCAAAATCAAGGGTTTCGACAACGTTTTTGCCCTCGGCAACGCAGTCACCGGCAGGGGCAACATCAAGGAAAGCATGGAACACGGCAGGCAAGTTTCGCAGGCGGTGGTGACCAAATATTTCTCGCCGGAAAATGGCGACGCTGCCGTTTTCGCCGGTCAGCTTCGGGAGCGAGAGGCAGGCGTCGCTGAAAATGTCACAAGTATTTTGAACGGCGTGAACACGCTGCCGCCACCTTCGCAGGAAACAACAGAGGCGATTTTTGAAAAGGTGAAAAACCTCCAGGCGCAGGTGGGCTACGACGGAAGCTATGCTTCTTGGATTGAACGGCACTTGCCGGTTCGTTTGGAGCAAATGTTGGGCGTGGAAAGCCATTGATGCAACCAGCATTTCCGAAACACGCTATTTTGATTAAATGATTGATGATTACATGATTACATGATTGTTGATGGTATGG
>CAZHLB010000085.1:0-14149 GCA_964533005.1 uncultured Saprospiraceae bacterium | reverse complement strand
GGCGATAACTATTCGGTGATTGCCAACATGCCCGACGCCGTCACTTGGAATTAGAGGGTGAGAGGGTGAGAAGGTGAGAGAGTGAGAGTTTCTCACCCTCTCACCTTCTCACGCTCTCACCAAATGAAAAACGGGGCTGATGCAGCGCATCGCCCCGTTTTTCATTTCAGAATGAGCTTCGAATTGCCGAAATCCGAAGTCTCAAATCCGAAACCGCTTAGTTCGGATGAATTGGATGATGATGTGATTCTTCGATGATTTGTCTGGCTCGGTCAAGGATACTGGTGTCTTCAAGATGAACGATGCCCCCATCGGGGCCTGGCTGGATTTGAATGCCCGCAATTTGCCCGTTTTCCGCATACTTGGAGGCGCCGAAGAAGTTCCGGACGGTTTGTTCTTCGATGCCCAACTCGTGAGCAATGCGGGCGACGCTGCCCGTAGGCAGGCTGTGTTTAATTTCCCTCAATTCATTGAATGTGATGTACATAACGGTCAGAGTTTAGTTAGCAATCGTTTGACTGTCAATTCTTTGGCTGGAAATTCAGACATGGAAAGCAAGCGTGTGAAGCGGTAGGCTTTCCGGCTGAGATTGCCAGCTTTATCAATTTGATACCCAAACAATTGTCCTAAAATGGAAGAATCAGCAAGTGAAAGAACTTGTAGTTTTTGTTGGGGTAAGGTAGGAGTTTTTAAAAAAAGTGCAAACGTGGGTTTAAGTTTTTTCGACTTTGAAAAATTTTCGGGCAAGATATCAGACCTGTCAGCACTTCAAGTGCTGACAGGTCTTGTCTCCAAGTTAATTCTCCAATTTTTTCAAAGACGTCTTGATTTTCACCAGTTCCCGCTCCGTCCGCATCGCAGAGGCGAGCATTTCCTTAGCAGCTTTGATAGTCGCTTGGAGTTGCTGTTGACTTTCATCATTTCGCTTGATTTTTTCCAAGTAGGTCAAGGAAATCTTGGTGTTTGCAATCACCGCACGAATTTGCTTGATGGCATTTTCTATGTTCCGAATTTCCAGCGCCAGGTCGTCTCCAACCGCCACTTTTTCCGCCACTATTTGAAAGCCGAGCATGGCGTCGTTGGCGATGTCGTTGTAATGATTCGCCATCATCGTGTTGGCATACGCATTTTCAGGCTGGTGACGCAGGATGCGCTCGTAGCTGTTCATGACTTTTTCGGCAGAATCCAACGTGACGAACCAGGCGAGAGAGTCTTGAAAATGAGCAAATACGCCTTCTCCGGCGGGCTGCGCAGGCACGTCTTCGAAGCCGATGCGAAAGGTTTCTATTGAAATTGGGTCAGGTAAAAGCTGAAACAGCGGGTCGTTTGGAAAATGCTCGTGCAGAAATTCCACTGGGTCAGCCAGGAAATATTTTTCGTTGAAAACGGGGACGAATTTTCCCTGCCGCTCGTCCACCTCGCCTGCGCCCCAGGTATTATCCACTGGAAACCACTCGCCGTCCACCCGCACGATGTTCCAGGCGTGACCGATGGTTGGGATGTTGCCTTCGTGGTCTCGGATGATGCCACTCACGAATTCCGCTTCGACGCCAGCGGCTTGGCAGAGGTCGTTGAACAGGTTGGCGTAGCCTTCGCAGACGCCCTTGCGGGATGCCAACACATTCGTAGATTGCTGATTTTCTGAGCGTTGGCGCATCGAAAGCCCGTTGCCGGGTTCGAGTGCGTCGAGGTCGTAGCGGATGTTTTCAGCAACCCAAACGTAGATGGCTCTGACTTTTTCAGCTTCGGAAATGAAAGCAGTGGCGAGGTGATGGGCGAGGTCGCTGACGGTTTGCGTTTTCGAACGAGGCGTGTTTCGAGCGTGCTCGTCAGCTTTTTGAAAACCAGGATTTTGTGAAAAAAGGGAAACGGCGGCGAGAAGAAACAGGCAAATGAGGGAGTGCTTCATGCTAACTAAGAAGAACGTTTATAGGTCTTAGCTGCTCAAAATAACCTTCCCGCAAAGGTGGCGAAGGTTTCGCAAAGGGCGCTCAAGCGACCTGCGCCCTTTGCAAAACCTTTGCATTCGTTGCGAGGAATCAAGCCTCGGTGATTTCATGCAGTTTTTCAAGTCGCCTGCGAATTGCGCCTGCGCTCCGCCCGAATTCGCTCGCCAAGGCTTTAATCGCAACGCCTTCCCTAAAACGTAGCCGCAGTTTTTCATCGTTTTCCTCGTTCCACTTTTCGTAGGCGGCGGCATATTTTTCACGGATTTTCTCGACCGAATAGGCTTTCTCCCGCTCGACGGCTGGCGTTTCATCTGTAGCGAACAACTCCGGTTCGGAAGGCTCTTCAAAAGGAACCGTCGCTATTTTCACCTGCATTTTTTCCTTCCGTTGAAGGTCTTGCTTGTTTTTGTGAGCCAGCGCCAGCCTGATTTTTTCGTACGGAACCTGCTCTTTCAAAATCTCAAAAATCTCCTTCATCTGGTAAGGCGACTCCAGAAGTTGGACAGCTTCTAACACCAGGTGAATTTCCCCGGTTGTCACATACTTGTAAATATCAATCTTCTCGCCCTTCTCGAACAGGTAAGCCAGGTGCGAAAAGACCGTGACGATGCTGATGTTTCGCTGCGCCGCAATCACGTCGGGCGGATTGCCTTGCTGATAAAGCCGGTAAGTTTCGAGGTAAGTCGAGCCGGTGATTTTCACCCCTTCGTCTTTCTTTTTCAGCAAAAAAAACTGGATGGCGTCGAGGAAAACCCGCCCGTATTCATTGAGTTTTTGCTCGCCGACGCCGCTGATTCTGCTCAAATCCGACTCGGTCATCGGTCGCTCGGCTGCCATTTCTTCCAGGGTGGCGTCGGAGAAAATGATGTACGGCGGCACCGCTTTTTGCTTCGCAAAATCGAGGCGCACCAGGCGCAGATGCTCGAACAATTCGTCCCGCACCCGCTGCCGTTCCACCAATTTCGGCGCTGCTTTTTTGAATTTTTCCCCGGCTTTTTCTTTGTCTTGTTCCTGCCGTTGCCGGATGGTTTCCGCTTGCACAAGCTGCACTTTTTGACCGTTGAAAAGCACTGCCTGGCTCGCCGGGGTCAGCCGCAATTTGTTGTGGTCTTCGTACGCAATGTCGAGCAAACCCTGGTGGATGAGTTGCTCGATGTATTGAAACCACTCCTCCTGCCGCAAGTCCTTGCCTGCGCCGTAGGTCTTGATTTTGTCGTAGCCGAGGCGCAAAACCTGGTAGCCCCGGCTGCCCCGAAGCACGTCAACAAGCATCCCCGTTCCCACCTGCTCGCTCATTCGGCTGACTGCCGAAAGGGCTTTTTGCGCAATCAACGTCCCGTCGAGGTATTGCGGCGGATTGCGGCAAACGTCGCAGTTGCCGCAGTTGTCGAACATGGTTTCGTTGAAATAATTGAGCAAAATCTTGCGGCGGCAAATCAGCGTGGTGGCATATTGATACATCCGCTCCAGTTTGGCGATGTGAACATCCTTGAATTCACTCGCCCCATCGCCCTGATTGATGATGTCCCGCATAGTTATCAAGTCGCCGTAGCTAAAAAACAGCACCGTCTCCGCCTTCGCCCCGTCCCTGCCGGAGCGCCCGATTTCCTGGTAATAACTCTCGATGTTTTTGGGCAAATTGTAGTGAATTACCCACCGCACGTTGCTTTTGTCAATGCCCATCCCGAAGGCGATGGTGGCAGATATAATAGGTGTGCGGTCGTTGATAAAATCCTCCTGCACCTTCGAGCGCTGCCTGTCTTCCAAACCTGCGTGGTAACATTCGGCTTTGACGCCTTCCATTTTGAGGCGGTTCGCCACTTCTTCCGTGCTTTTTCGGCTAAGGCAATAAATGATGCCCGATTGGTTGGGGCGCTGTTTGATGAAGTCGAGAATTTGCTCCATCCGCTTCCTGCCGGGTCGGACTTCGAGGCTGAGGTTGGGTCGGTCGAAGCTGGCGATGAAAATTTCAGGCTGGTTGAATTGCAATTGCTGCACGATGTCTGACCGGGTCAGCCGGTCGGCGGTGGCGGTGAGGGCGATGACCGGCACGTTTGGAAAACTCTGTTTTAAAAAGCGCATCTGCCTGTATTCCGGTCGGAAATCGTGCCCCCAGGCGGAGATGCAATGTGCCTCGTCTATCGCAAACAGGCTGATTTTCGCAGCCCGCAGCAGCGGCATAAATTCCTGGTTCGCCATCTTTTCCGGCGAGGTATAGAGCAGGTCGAGTTGCCCGTTGTACAAGGCATCTTCGACGTTTCGCTGCTCCTTGTAGCCAATGCTGCTGTTCAAAAATGCCGCCCGGACGCCATTCGCCCGGAGCGCTTCCACCTGGTCTTTCATCAAGGAAATCAAAGGCGAAACGACCACGCAAGCCCCCTCCATCGTCACCGCCGGCACCTGAAAACAGACCGATTTCCCGCCGCCGGTGGGCATCAGCAGCAGCACGTCTTTTTTATCATAAATCGCTTGAATGACCTCGGCTTGCAAGGGTCGGAACGAGTCGTAGCCGAAGTATTTTTTGAGTGCGGCTTGTGCCTGGGTGAGTTCCATGCTCGATTGGTGATATGGTGATATGGTGATTTGGTGAGTTGGTGGGGGGAGACGGGTGAGTTTTCTCACGGTTCACCATATTGTATTACCACCAATTCGCCAACGGTGGCTAAGGTAGGATTTGTTTGAAATGTTTTAAACCTGGCGGGGAAATGGTTGTGAAAAAAACTGAAATCCGTCTGTAGTCTTCAGCAATGGGGCTCAAGTGGTGTTGAAGAAAGGGTGAGGCTGCCAATTACTTTTCGATAATTTTGCAAAAAAACTACCACATGGAAAAGCAGATTTTGCTCAAGGATATTCTTCAGGAATTAAACCAGTTGCCGGAAACCTACCTGCGGCACTGGCTGGAATTGATTCATGCCTTTCGGGAAAGGCTCGCCAACGTGAATGAACCTTTGCCGCATTCCAGCGAAGAGCCTTTCGATTGGGACGAAATGATTGATGAAATCATGGCGAATCGGGAGCAAAGCAATTTGCGCCAATTTGCCAGGATGAAAACCTGGCAATAGTATCTTTTCAAACTTCCGAACTCACCACCGAAATATTTCTGTAAATCTCAGCCAAAGAAATCGAGACGTTCAAAACGGGAATTTCCAAGATTTCATGCGGCTTTTCCAGTAAAGTCAACTCCCAACGATTGTCTTCCGTGCGCAAAAACGAGCGCACTTCCATCTTGCTTTGTGCGACGAAAATGCACTGCTGCAAACTTGGCAAACGCTGGTAGCGAAAGAATTTCAAGGTCTTGTCGTACCGCTGTGTGGAGTCGGAAAGGATTTCAAAAATGACGGCGGGAAATTTCACCAGAAGCGGGTCGTCGTCTCGTGAATCACAGGTGATGACGATGTCGGGATAAACGGCTTTCCTGTTTTCCAGCAATTGGGTCAGCACGTTTTCATCGAAAAGTTGGCAGCCGGAAGCCTCGAATTTTTCCGTTTCCACCTGGCGGATGATGTTGCGCTTGATTCGGTTGTGCGCTTTGGTGGTGGCTTCGAGCGGCACAAGTTCTCCGTCATTGTATTCGTGGCGGATTTCGCTGTCCTTCTCCTGTTGCAGAAATTCTTCGAAAGTCACCGGCTGTGTTTTCAATTGAAAGGCTGGGTTCATGTTTGAAATTTTTCACGAAAATAAAAAGAAATGCGAAGCATACTTCTGCTCGTGTTCTCTGCACAACTCCTCCTGTAACTTCATTGAAGTAATCAACCTTCAAATCCTTTCCGAATCGCAGCAATCCAAGCCTTCGCCTCCGCCGTCAATTGATAGTCAGACATCACCCGCTTCGGCAAAAAAAGCACCCCCAAAAAATCGCCATTCTGCACAACGTCCCCCTTGTTCGCTTCCCGCAAAAAGAATCCTTCATCCGCCGATTGAATGGCTCGAAAATTCGTCGCCTGACGCACGAAAGACAGGCAACCACATTCGTTCATCCGCCAAACGCCGCTGGCTGGCGGCTCACCCGGCAGAACGGTTTCATCGTGCAGATGCTTGAAAATCATGCTGCTCCACGTATCCAGGTTTGCCTGGTTTGACCAGCTTTGGTTCAAAGCCTCCACGTCGAGCAAGTAATCCACGCCCATCCATTCGAGCAGGTGGAGCAAAATCAAAGGCAGGTCTTTTTTGGCAAAAGCGCCATTGTTCGTCAGCGGCGCAACGCCGGAAATGCGAGGGTTCAGCTCGCCGAGGTAAAAACTGCCGTCGTCCTCGTCGAGCAAAAAATCGAGGTCGAAATAGCCGAGGTAGCCTTCCTTTCGCAGTTGTTCGCCGAAGCGGATGGTGTATTCTCTCGCCTGTTGCCGGATGCCTGGCGGAAAGGCATTTGGGAAAAGCTCGTTGCCGCACCAGCCGCCTTTGAAGGGCGTAAGTTCTTGAAATCCAATCAATTCCGTCACCAGCGGCCCAACGACGACCCCGTATCTGGTGACGCAGGCTTCGATGGAAGTACCCCGGCACCGGATGCGTTTCATGATTTTCACCTCCTGCCCGTTGGTGATTTCCGCCTTGTTGCGCTCGAAATCAGCTTCGCTGGAAATGAAAAAAGTCGTCTCGCCGGAGTCGCCAAAGGGCATTTGCAGGACGAGATGCTCGCCGAGTTGCTGGGAAATGCAGCGCAATTGCTCGTAGTTTTCAACCCTGGAAAGCACGTTGGGAACGCACGGAACGCCAGCATTTTCAGCAATTCTGGTGGTCGTCACCTTGTCGTCGAGGAAGCGGCGGAGGACTGCCTGCGGGAAGCAAATTTCCAGCCCCAGTTGCTTGGCGAGTCGCTCCGTTTCATCGTCAAAAAGCAGAAACATCGCCTTGCCAATCGTGCCGTTCGAGCTGCTTCTCGCCAGCAAATCAAGCACTTGTGGGTCTTGCAGCAGTGCATTGTTGATGCCCTCCAAACCGCCGGATTGGTTGGGCATTTTCCTTTTCGGAACGAAAGCCTGCGGGTGAAAACCATCAAAACTGTTGCTGGAATTGATGAAGCGAAAATTGCCAATCCATTCCTCCATGCCAATCAAGTCGTAGGCGGAGAAGTCAATGAAATAGACGGGGATTTCATTTTGCAGAAAAAAAGTGCGGATGTCTGAAAGGGTAAGCAGTGGTTGCGAGGTCAGTTTTGATGCGCCCATGCTGAATTTTAGCGAATGGCAATAGAAGGAATGAAACGATGTTTATTGTTTTCCCACCAATCCGTCAGGATTTCTTCGCCAACGGTTTCGATGGTCTCGTCAAAATTTGCCTTGCGAATCAAGTGCCGCACCCGCAGCCATTGCAACACTTCCAAAAACTCGGTTTGATTGAAAGTGCGCTTGTCGAGGGTGATGACAAACTTGTCCTGCGTTGTGCTCCATTGTATTTCAGCCATTGCTGGTAATTTTTATCAAAGTTACCGCTCCTGCATAAATCGAAAAAGGAAAATATCGCCCAAGCATTTCTCCTTTCCAGTTGGCGATAATGCTCTCCGCCTTTTTTACAAAAAATTCACCCCTCCTTAATTCAAATCCTTTGGCGGCACACCCGCCGTTTCTACCTTCGCCCCGTCAAAAAAACGAGACGCAATTGCCTCGTTGCTTTCCAAAAGCAATCCCTGAACGGACGAAAAGCGGCTGCAAAATGAAACAACCACTAACTGCCTTTCCGACCGGAACACTCGTTATCAATCTGAAAATCAAGCCTTTCTTGCTTGGGGACTGAGCCGCCGCTCACCCCGGAACATCATCGCCGATTTCTTTAAACCACAACATCAACTTAGGCTCAGGCATGCTGCCCGACGCCAAATTATTCATTCACCAAAATTTCTTTTTATGAGGAAGTTCATCACACGTTTTTCCGCTGTTGCACTTTTGACAGCGGCTTTCATTTTTGCCGCATGGCAAAACACGACCCTTGCCCAGGGCACTACCAACGCCAATATTCTTGGCTTGGTGACCGATGCCAAAGGCGAGCCGCTCATTGGAGCGAATGTCGTCGCCACGCACTTGCCTTCGGGCACGATGTACGGCGTCCCGACTCGTGAGGACGGCAAGTTCAACCTGCCCAATGTCCGCATCGGGGGACCCTACAAAATCGAGGTGACTTACACCGGCTATCAAACTTACCTGCTGGAAAATTTCAACCTGAGCCTGGGGCAGAATTTCCGCCTCGACATTAAGTTGGAGGAATCTGCTTCTACGCTGGGCGAGGTGACCGTGTTGGGGCAAAGGAGTGAAATCCTGAACTCGGAGCGCACCGGCGCAGCGACGAACATCAAAAAAGAGGCAATCAATGCCTTGCCCACGTTGAGCCGTAGTCTCAACGACTTCGTCCGCCTGACGCCGCAAAGCCGCTCTTCCAACGTGGCGGAAACCACCGGCAGCGGCACTTCCTTCGCCGGGCAGGACAGCCGTTTCAACAACCTGACGCTCGACGGCTCGATTTTCAACAACAGCTTCGGGCTTGCCTCGGCGCCTGCCGGGCAGACCAACTCTTCGCCGATTTCGCTCGAAGCCATTGATGAAATTCAGGTGAACGTCGCTCCGTACGACGTGCGCCAGGGCGGTTTCACCGGTGCTGGCATCAACGCCGTGACCCGCTCCGGCACGAATCAAATCGAAGGTTCCGTTTTTTACAACACCCGCAGCGAGTCGCTCGCAGGCGATGAAGCGAACGGGGTAGCTGTTGCAAAAAATGATTTCAGCATCACGCAAGCAGGCTTCCGCCTCGGCGGTCCGCTCATCAAAAACAAGCTGTTCCTTTTTGTCAACGGCGAAATCGAGCGCAGGGATGACCCCGCTACTTCCTGGCTGGCTTCCCGCCCAGGGGTGGAGGGCGACAACGTGACCCGTGTGCTTGCCTCCGACCTCGACCAACTCAAGCAGTTTTTGAGTGACAAGTACGACTACAACGCAGGCGAGTACGAGGGCTATTTGTTGGAAACGTACAGCGACAAAATCCTGGCGAAATTGGACTACAACCTCAACCAGTCCAATCGCATCAGCTTCAGGTTCAATTACTTGAAGTCGTTCCGGGACGTGCTGGCGAGCCAGAGCGGGGCTACGCAGGGCAGGCGGGACAATGCTTTCGCCCTCAATTTTTCGAACTCGAACTACGTCATCAACAACGACATCTACTCCGGCATCGTCGAGATGAACTCCATCCTCGGCTCCAAATTTTCCAACCAGGTTCAGCTTGGTTTCACCGCAAACAGAGACTACCGCTCCAGCAACGGCGGCATTTTCCCGCTGGTGGACATCCTCGAAGGCGGCAGGAACTACACCACTTTCGGCTACGAACCGTTCACGCCGAACAACGTGCTGAACACGGACACCTGGCAATTTCAGGACAATTTCACCTGGTACAACGGGGCGCACACTTTGACGGCGGGCGTCAATTTCGAGTCGTTCAAGTTTGACAATACGTTCACCCCGACGTACTATGGTCAGTTCATTTACAACTCTTTGCAGGATTTTTACGACGATGCCAACGGCTTGGATTCCATCCAATTGAAAAACTATGCGCTGACTTATTCGGCGTTGGAAGGCGGGGCCTTGCCGACCGCAACGACGAAGATTTACCAGCCGGGAGCTTACCTCCAGGATGAAATTTCGGCGATGGACAACAAGCTGAAACTCACCCTCGGCTTGCGGGTTGACCTGCCGCTGTACGACGAAACGGCGCTGCAAAACCCAATCGTGGACACGATGGAATTCAAAAGCCCGACCGGCGAAAAACTCACCGCCAACACCGGCGAACTGCCAGCCGTGAACCCGCTGATTTCTCCCCGTCTTGGCTTTAATTTGGATGTGAAAGGCGACCGCAGCCTGCAAATCCGGGGTGGAACGGGCATTTTCGCAGGTCGCCCGGCTTTCGTTTGGATTTCCAACCAAGTAGGCAACAATGGCTTGCTGACTGGCTCGTTGAGCGTGGGCAACACGTATGGCTTTCCTTTCAGCCCGGACCCGGAAACCTACATTCCGGACAACGCCACCACCCCGCCTACTTTTACCATCGCAGTCACTGACCCGGATTTCAAATTCCCGCAACTCTGGCGCAGCAACCTCGCCGTGGACGTCGCCCTGCCGATGGATTTTGTCGCCACGCTGGAAGGCATTTACAGCAAAAACCTCAACAACGTGGACTACTGGAACATCAACCTGGAGCCTTCCACCGCCAACTATTCCGGTCCTGACACTCGCCCGTATTACCCGGGTTTGGGCTTGACGAGCACGGCTCAAAACAACGCCAACCGCGTGAACGACCGCTTGACCGAAGCCATCTTGCTGCGCAACACGGACAAGGGCTACACCTATAGTTTGACTGCCAAACTGGAGCGCCAGTTCAAGAATGGCTGGTACGCCATGCTTGCCTACAACTTCTCGGAAGGGAAGGATTTGATTACGGCTGGCTCCATCGCCGCCTCGTCTTTCCGCGACAACCGCTCGGTGCGTGGCAACAACCTGGCTGACCTCGCATATTCCGATTTCGACCAGCGCCACCGCATCATCAGCGCTTTGTCTTACCGCCTTGAATACCTGGATTTTGCGGCGACAACGATTTCCGTTTTTCTGCAATCCGGCAACCAGGGCAGGTATTCGTTCACCTACAACGGCGACATGAACGGCGACCAATTGACCGCCAACGACCTGCTTTTTGTGCCGAACAGTGCGAGCGACCTGAACTTTCAGTTCGTGACCGCCGGCACGGATACCTTCTCGGTGGAAGAGCAGACAGCGGCTTTCCAGTCTTTCATTGACAACGACGAATACCTGAGCAGCCGCAAAGGCGACTACACCGAGCGCAACGGCACACTGCTGCCGTGGCTCACGACTTTCGACCTGAGCGTTCAGCAGGAATTTTTCTTGAAGGTTGGCGAACGCCGCCACACCATTCAACTGAGAGCCGACTTTTACAATTTTGGCAATCTCATAAACAATGAGTGGGGCGTGGCGACCAGGGCGAGGAACAACGTTCCGCTGCGTTTCGTGAAAAGGGATGCGGCGACCAACGAGCCAATTTATCAGTTCTCCCCGGTGAGCGGGGCGTTGCCGACGGCAGTGACGAACAAGGACGCTTCCTTGGGGAGTGTCTGGCAGGCGCAATTAGGCGTCCGCTACATTTTCTGAC
This sequence comes from uncultured Saprospiraceae bacterium, assembly GCA_964533005.1. Taxonomy (GTDB): domain Bacteria; phylum Bacteroidota; class Bacteroidia; order Chitinophagales; family Saprospiraceae; genus UBA6168. The sequence goes on along the minus strand of CAZHLB010000085.1, from coordinate 3,062 downwards.
GTTCCAGGAAAAGTGAATAGAAAAAGGCAAAAGTGGGTACGCCCGCTTTTGCCTTTTCTTTTATGGCTCAAGTGGGGTGTACCCGTGTCGCCAAACTCCAGTTTGGCGGTCAGTTTTTCATCGCAAAACTGGAGTTTGGCGGCACGGTTTCATTGAGCTTAGCCCCGTCGCTCATTTCCTCACCTCACTCGGCGCTGCGCCAAACTCCTGCGAAAATGTCCGTGAAAAATAATTCGGGTCGTCGAAGCCCACTTCGTAGGCGATTTCTGAGACATTCAGGTTGGTGGTTTGCAGCAATTCCCGACCCTTTTGCAGGCGGATGCTGCGGATGAAAATGGCGGTGGACTTGTCCGTCAGCGCCTTGATTTTGCGGTAGAGCTGCACTTCGCTCAGTTTCATTGCCCTCGCCAGACGACTGCCGTCGAAGGCAGTGTCGCCCAAGTTTTCGCCGATGCAAAGGGTGATTTTTTTCAGAAAAGCGTTTTCCGGATCCACTGTACCGGCGGTTTCAACCGCCGATATTGGCTCATGCTCGGCGGCTGAAGCCGCCGGCACACTTGTGTATTTGAGTTGCAGTTTGCGCCGCAGTTCCAGCAAATTCGCCAGCGTCACCGCCAATTCTTCTTGGTGAAATGGCTTTGCCAAATAGGCATCCGCCCCTCTTTTCAAACCTGCGATACGACTCTCCACGTCCGCTTTTGCGGTGAGCAAAACAATGGGAATGTGGCTGGTGCGCTCATCGTTTTTCAGAAAATCGCAGACCTCGAAGCCGTCTTTTTCAGGCATCATCACGTCGGAAATAATAAGGTCAGGCACGGTTTCCAGCGCTTTTTCGATGCCCGCACGACCGTTGTAGGCGAAGTCGAGTTGGTAGTTTTCGCCCATGCAGGCGGCGAGGTATTCGACCACGTCGGGGTTGTCTTCAATGAGCAATAGATGGTTGGATGGCTGGGTGGCTGGATGGTTGGCTGGCGGCATTGGCGCTAACCTTTCCGAAAGTTTGAAACTTTCGGAAAGGTCGGTTCCACCGGCAGGCGCTTTGTTCGTGATTGGAAGCCGGACGGTGAAGGTCGTCCCCTTGCCCACCTCGCTTGCCACGCTGATTTCCCCACCCATTGCTTTGACCAATTCCCTGGTCAAACTCAGCCCGATGCCCGTGCCGCCAGCCTTTGCTTTTTCCAAATTATCCGCCTGGAAAAAACGGTCGAAGATTTTTGGCAAGTCCTCCGGCGGGATGCCCACGCCTGTGTCGGTGACGGTCAAAAACAGGGATGAGGAATGAGGGATGAGGGATGATGCGCCGTCGCTTTTCATCCCTCGTTCCTCATTCCTCATCCCTGTAAAAAGCGTCACCCGCCCACCTGATGGCGTGAATTTTATCGCATTCGAAATCAGGTTATGCACGATTTGCAGCAGCCGCTCCGGGTCGTAGTCCAATTCAATTTTTGCCTGGTCGCTTTCCACCCGCAGCATCACGTTTTGCGCATTCGCCAGCGATTGCAAACTCTCGGCGACGTAGCGCAGGTACGGCAGCACGTCGCCTTGCACGTAGTTGATTTTCAGGGACTTGCTTTCCAGTTTCGCCAAATCGAGGATTTGGTTGATGAGCTGGAGCAGGCTTTCGCCGTTCCGTTTTATCAAGTTCACGGCGTTGGTGACCGGGTGACTTGGAGTCACCCGGTCACTTGGCAAAAGCTCATTTTTCAGCCGTTCCGCCATGCCTAAAATCACCGTCAACGGGGTGCGAAATTCGTGGGTGACGTTAGTGAAAAAGCGACTCTTAAACTCGTCCAACTCCCGCAGGCGCAGGGCTTCCTGATGCTCCAATTTTTGCCGCAGGCGGTTTTTGTAAAACAGAAAAAGAGCCCCTCCCAGCGCCAGCACATACAAAGTATAAGCCCACCACGTCGCCGACCAGGGCGGCAAAATCGTGATGCGCAGCGTGGCGGGTGCGCTCCATTCGCCGCCGCCGATGCTGCCTTGTACCTCGAAAAGGTAGTTGCCGGGGCGCAGGCGGGCGTAGTTGGCGACGTGGCTCGTACCTGCTTCCACCCAGTCGGGGTCAACGCCTTGCAGGCGGTAGCGGAAGCGATTTTCCTTGGGGAGGACAAAATCCATGAGCGCAAATTCGAGCGTCACGAGGTTCTGCGTGTGGTTGAGGCGGAGATGGCTGGTGCGGTGGATTGGGCGATTGAGCGGGCTGTTCGCCCTTCCCGAAGTCTCGGAACTGGCTCTGCCCCCCTCGAGGGGGGTGAAGAAATCTACAGGCAAGTTGTTGATTTTCAAGCCAGTGATGAGCACCTGGGCGTCCGATTTCCTGTCCGTTATTTGCGAAGGATAAAATGCAGTCAGCCCGTTGACGCCGCCAAAAAGCAGCCTGCCGTCGGGCGCACGGTCGAACGAGCCGGTGTTGAATTCATCGCTCTGCAAGCCGTCGAATTCCCGGAAGTTGCGGAAATGATAGGTGCGGGTAGCTGTTGGCGATTGGCTGACGACGGTTAATCGGGAAAGCCCCCGGTTGGTGCTGCACCAAATATTTCCCACCCCCCCTGCCCCCCCGGAAAGGGGGGTGAAATCGGGCAGCATGCCATACACCACATCGTTGGGCAAGCCGCTGTTTTGATTCGTGAAATGCTGAAACTCGCCCCTTGATTTGTCAAGCAGGTTCAACCCGCCACCTTTCGTGCTGACCCAGAGGTAGCGTTGGGGTTCGAGCGGGTCGGGGCAAAAATTAGTGACGTAATTGTGGCGCAAGCTGCGAGTGTCGGAGGAAATGGTCTGAAATTGAGCAATCGGTAAGACTCGTCCCGAGAACTCGGGATTGTAAATGATTTGACCTGCCCTGATTTCCAATTTTTCCATTTCCAATTTCAAAATCCCGTTCGTGGTGCCGACCCACATATTTTGCGCTTCATCTATCAGGAGGGCATGCACGTCCGCGTTGCTGCCCAATTGTTTTGAAAAATCAAAATAGGCGAGGCTGTTGTCAGCCGGCAGGATGCACATCAGGCGGCCGCCCTCGGCGCCCGCCCAAAGCCTGCCTTCGGGGTCTTCTATCAAGG
>CAZHLB010000084.1:1921-14161 GCA_964533005.1 uncultured Saprospiraceae bacterium | reverse complement strand
GCATTTGTTTTTTCTCAAAAATACGCTTTTCACCTTAAAAAGGGGATGAGCGAAGAAATCAAATGGCTCTTTGAGACACAAGGTAGAAATGGCGGATATATTGTTTCTCCGAGCAAACCGATTCCCTCCGGTTATGATGATACCCAACCTCCTCATAAACAAGCAGCAAATTATTACTCAGATACAGCGGATGATTTGGTAGGTGAGTTCAAAGTGACTATGGAGTACCCAAAAGAAAGTGAACCCAAACCTATGGTTTTCAAAATCCATGACAATTATGGGATAGAGTTAGAAAAAATAGTGGCACCAGCAAGTGTTTACATAGGTTCCAAAGAGCCACCAAGAGCCGGATAAAGACAAATGACAAACTATCTTTTTCCACCTTACAACAGAATTGCAAATGGGATAGAGAGCCTTTCTTTTGACTTGTCAAAAGATATTCTTCGTGCTGTTGCTCTCCATGAATATTGCTCACTTATAGAAGTTGGCAAATATGATGGAATAGAAGTCGAATATCTAATTGTTGATGTTAGCATACAACGCCCGCAAATTGTTGTTAACCCTATCAAGTATGAGGAAAGAATTTTAATTGAAATCAAAAATGATGATAGCATTCCCTGGGTTTATACATTAAGGGAAGATTTCCCAAGACTGCCACACCAAAACCTGATGGGGTTTGAGAAGCCAAGATGTGTGTGTTTGTACGAACAATCAAAGGAGGAAGTTTGGGTGACATGGACTGCTTTCTCATTTCTTGAGAGAATCAGGGATTGGTTTTCTCAGTCTGCGAAAGGAGAACTTCATCAAGAAAACCAACCATTAGAACCGTTTTTTATTAACTCTATCGGAAATATCATCATCCCACATAATTTCAATACTGGCGACATATTTTTCATTTCTTTAATCAGTAAAAACAACTTTATTGTTACAAGTCAAAAACCATCCAGAAATGATATTCCATTTTGTCTTGAGGTTTATAGGTCAATACCAGTAGTTCATGGGTTAATAAATAAAGAGCCTCAAAATTTACAAGATTTAATTCACCTTTTGAATGAACATGGGATAGACTTCACGATGAGGCTAAATGAGTATTTTAGAGATACTTCCAAATACAAGTTATCCCCTCTAATACTCCTTTATATTCCCAGAAAAAGATTTTCAGAAGGTGCTATTGAATCAATTGAAAAATATGCTTTCTTATGTCTGGATACCATCGAAGAAATTGGGATAAAGTTAGGCATCTTAGCAAAGGAGGGTGATAACGTTGCATTATTAATTGGTTCCCAGATTGACTTTGATTCAGCCGTTGATATTCCCATAGGAATTCTGAAACCATATTCTGAGTATGATAAAAAACTCGCAAGAGTTGTTTCAAAGGTGAGTAACGAATCTAAAATTGTTCAGGTTGGGTTAGGAGCAATTGGGTCTGGTTTGTTTAATCTATTGTCACGTTCGGCATTTGGAGGGCATTGGACTTTAGTTGATGACGATGTTCTACTGCCACATAATTTATACAGACACTCTCTATTAAATTTCCAAGTGGGGCAATTCAAATCTCAGGCTTCATCAGATACTGCGAATTTTATAGTAGGCGACGAAGCATATTCGACAAGCATTGTTGAAAAAATTGGTTCTGGTGCTGTTTCGGTAGAATTGAGGGAAAAACTACAAGATGCTGAACTAATCATTGATACGTCTGCTTCGCTTTCCGTTAGTAGGATATTATCAAGAATGGACGAACATAAAGCCAGAAGAATTTCATTTTTTCTAAATCCAATTGGTGACACATTGATATGTATAGCAGAAGATGTAAATAGAGATGTAACATTGAATGAATTGGAAGGATTCTATTATCAATTCCTTTACAAGGAACCATTACTAAAATCACATTTTGTTAATGAAAGCAAGGGAATTCGCTATGGCAATTCATGTAGGGATGTTAGTAATTTTATTCCTAATGAGCGCTTTGGCATTTTTAGTTCGATAGCTGCAAGTTTATTAAAAGAGATTGAAAATAACGACAAGGAATTCATTAGAATCTGGCAACTTAATGAAGAAATGCAAATTTCTCATTTTCATGTTGACACTTCGATTTTTAAAAAATGTAAAATTGGTAATTGGAATATTAACATCAGCCAAGAATTGTTAGACAAGATGTTCAAAAAAAGAATTGAGAAACTTCCTGTGGAAACAGGTGGTATTTTGGTAGGATTAATAGACCCGCAATACAACAATATTTATATTGTAGACAGTATTTTTTCTCCAACTGACAGCAGAGAATATCCAACTGCATATTATAGAGGTATTGATGGACTTGGGGAGCAGCTAAAGCATATAGAAGGCTCAACTAATAATTCTATTACATATTTGGGAGAATGGCACTCGCACCCCAAAGGGTGTACTGTTAATCAAAGTTCTGATGATTTAATATTATTTTCTTGGCTTGCAAATTTTATGCAAAGTCGTGGGTTTCCCGGTGTCATGCTGATTTTAAGCGATAATGACATTGGAATTTATGTTACTGGAAATTAGCTTTTTAGCATGAAGAATGTTCTATAAACCTCTGTTGCATAACATTTTCCAAAATGCACCATACTAATAATGGATAGGCAAAAAAGGAACAAAGGAAATAGATGCCACTGTCCAAACTTTAAATATAACGCCGTAATCATTAGCAATAAGAAACATACTGCTAATCCTCTGAACAAAGAGTAGTTGCCGTTGAAAATCTCAATTCTATCAGATTTTCTCTCCACATATATTTTCGTATATGCTAAACGACCATAGTTTTTTTCATCTGATTCCCCAAATTCCTTTTGCAGTTTTTCAATTATTTGTTTTGCTTCACCTTCCTCAAACAGTTTTTGCCAAAGCCTCGGTTTCTTTAGCAACCAATCGGTAGGTCTTCCATTGAGAAGCCACCATACAGGTTTCTCAAGATAATACCCAAAGCTTTGAAGTACGTGTCCAACGCCGTAGGCAATCACGATAAACACAATGGACTCTCCCAAGTTTGAGAAATCGAACAGAGAAAATGATTGCGTCTTTTTCAACATTAAGTCAAAAAAGAATAAGAAAATCACACTTGGAGCAATGATTCCTGAAAATTCGTAAAAAGAAAATTCTTTGTTCATTTTGTATCGAAATGCTTTGTAAAATACTGAATGAAGCAGTAAAACTATAAAAACGAACCAACCTTTTGCAACTGAAAAAAGAATTTGGTGTAAATTTGTTTCGACTTGTAGCGTACCCGTCAGCATGTGCTTTTTCGTTTTACTTTGTAACCAATCTGCACCATGCCAAAAACACTCTACGAGTTGGAACAAGGCGCTTTGGAGGAGTTCCAATCTAAGTTCTTTGAAGGAGAATGAGACACCGACGACGACGAAGCCTCTGACATAATCTCGGAAATTGCAGATAGTCGAATACCTATCTTCACTTACCAGGTTTTGGAAGTGGCAATAAGCGACCTTTGGTTGGCTTATGATTCTCCTGAAATCTATGGTTGAAGTTGTAAAATTTCTCCCTTGCAGCTTATTCAAGCCAATATCTATGAGCATTTACAAAGCAAGTTGTTTGAGTGGTACTACAAAAACAAAAATGACTAACAAAAGGCTGAATGGGTACGCTGACAAGCACTTGGTTGAAATTCAGAAAAAAATTTATTTCTTTAATCTTATTTTTTTGTCAAAAGAATAAAATATTCTTGATTGTTAAGGAGTTCTCTTTTTCTGTTAGGTGTTTATGTAGGCAAACCACTCATTTTGCTAATAAAAACTTATGGATTTAACCTTAGAAATAATCAAACTTCTTGTATTAGGTCTTGCTCCGGCAATCACCCTTTTCCTATTTTTAAGATATGGCAGTCTTATTCAGGCATCCGAAGCCGGGAAAAGTATTGCAATGGGAGATGTCTCATTTTTATATGAAGCCACCCCCAAAGTATATTCGACAAATGGGAGAAAAATTATTGAAATTGAAGTCAAGATTTCCAATATGTCGAGCAAAAAATTAGGAATACTTGCCATATTTATGAGATTTCGACCTATAATAAACAGCGAACGAGCAAATCAATTTCACTATGTCGGTTTTGATTCTCTTGGAGAATTTGAAAGGGTAAATGAATTTGAAAAAACAAGCTCTTTAATTGCATTAAAAAACATTGCTTATGTAAGGGGTTTTTTATGGCAAACCTCTATAAATGGAGTTACCGTTCGGCGAAGTTTTGATATTGTTGATGATGAGTTTTGCAAAAAATATCCACTAATAATGGCACAAATCATTATATATGGCTCGTCCATGAATTATATTGATAAAACACATTTTCCTAAATATAAAATTGGCAAATTAAGAACGTTATGGTGTTCTTATGTCGAACAAAAACATGATGAGAATTACAATTTTTTTGAGAGAATGGGCAAAGAAGAATATTCAGTAAAAGGATTCAAATTGAAACAAGGAGAAAGAATATTAATAAATAAAGATGGTACACTGGATATTGGAAACACTAAAAAATTCTTCCCAATACTTAAATCAGTAATAAATTCTAATATGGAAAGAGTAATAGAATTGAATCCAATTGATTAATTTAAAATCGAAAAAACAAATGCCTGTTGTAAAATTGTATTAAATGCACCATTTTCGCAAATACGGGCGTCAAATGTTTAACCAAAAGAAATAAGCTAAAAAAATAACTTTAATAATAAATAGTAACTACGGATTAATAACAAACACCAGTTTTAGTAAAGGCAGCCTTGAGACGTGAAATATTTTGTCATATCACTTTTAAAAGCATTTATATCAAAATCCTGAATCTTCAATTCCGTGTACATATCAATTGAAACCAAAAACAACTTTGCTGCCATACTCAAAACCTCACTGGCAGTAGCGTTCAATACATGCGGATAGCTCAGGTTCAATTCGAGGGTCAATTGCTTTTTCCTGCGGTCAAAAATCACTTCGTTCTCATGCAGGGTATTGTCAGGCGGCAAAGCAACGACAATAAAATGTATTCGCTGAATACCAGTGCCGTATTTCGATAAGTCAATCTCATCGAGTGCCTCCTGAATGGGAATAACCGTCACCTTGTCAGCTACGTCTTCGCTAACCACTTTACTAATTTTGATTCCTGTTTTTGGCTCGGCTAAAATCATTAGAAATGATTTCTTTGTTAGTTATCCTGCTTGTTGCCCGGTGGTCGAATCAAATGAAAGTTACGCTTTAAACATTCTGGCAACAGCGGATAACCGTAAATTTTGATTTTTTCTTGTTTCAAACATTCCGGCAAAGTTCCTCTGAATTGGGTCGTATAATCAAGGTTCAAAGCACTGAGACTGTTCCTGTATCGTCCTTTTTCACCTTTCGTTGTCTTTCCATACTTCCAAACCTCACCTTTCAACAAATAAACCTGAGCCGAATCTACGCCTGATTCCATGCAACTGAAACAAGGATAGTAACCTGGCAAACTGGCTGTCAGCACGTACTGTTCTGCTTCGTCCAAATCGTCCAGTTCCTTTTTCAGCTTATCTTCCCGCTTTTGGGATAGTCTTGGATTGCCAAGTTCGTCGAATTCGATGAATGGGACAAGAATTAAGGCAAGCAAAAATAGGGAACCCACTGCAATCGGCAGTACGGACTTCTTTTTTTTTATTTCTGGCGGCGGCGGTGATGGCGGAGAAGACACCATGACAATTGATTTGACCTCTAATAGCGCCGGTGGGGTGCAAAGTTAACCTACGAGACTATTTTTCAAAGACAAAATATTGATTGTCAGGTATTTGTATCGTACAATACAAGCCTTCTTATCCGAAAATCTCAACAACTTTACCGTGTAGGTTTATCCGGGGAGAGTTCCATCTGCTTCAAATATGTGCCTGCAATCCGAAAAACAAATACTGCTCTATTCTTTCAAACCTGCGCAAGTGAGGTTCGGCTGCAATTCTTTGTAGCGTACTCTTCAAAAGTTCCGGGTGTTGGAATACCACTAAGAGCGTTGCCGTCTGTGGAATATGGTATTTGTCGCCAACCAAGCCTTTGTAGCTTGCAAAGAGGTTTTTACCTATCTGTTCGACTACACTTTTGGAATCCATCTCGTTGACTACTTCAAGTAGAAAAAGCCTTGTGCTGCTCTTGTCTTTGAAGGCAAAAATGCCATCAGGAGCAATGAAATGCTGACGGTCTAAATCCAGCCTTGTCCTGCCTCTTAACGCTCCTTCGGTTTTATCTCTTTGGCTTCCCAACGTGTCGAAATACACATCGAAAAATAGCTTCTCATGCCCCGTGCGCCTTATCCAATGGTCAAATGATATTATCAAATCAATCGTCGCTATCCTATGCAAGAAATCGTTTTTGACCAAAGTATTGGTAGATTTAGGAAACTTCACTCCATCCAGTGCGACGCTCTCCGATTCCGCTACGATAGCTGCTCCTTTACGGTTGAGGTAATGTAGTTGCTGCATGGTTCCCGACCTCGATACACCACCGTAAATAATGCTACCTAACAGACCCTTTTCCCTCAACCATCTTACGCCTTTGTACACTTCCTGCAAACTCTTGTTGCCTGCTAATTTCCAAAGCTGATTCGCCGTTAAAAACTTGTAACCTCAAAGGTTTTTTAGAATTTTATGCCTGATTGGTGAAATGGAAATCATCCTAATATTTGGGACTAAACACCTGGCTTTCAATTGCAGGTATTCTTAAATTTCCCTGTAAAACCCGTTGGTTATTTTCCGGTTGTTTTTTTCGGGTTCTCGGTACATAATACCTATTTATCTGTCCATCTAACACCTTTGCCCACTCCTCCTCCTTGATGCACGTCGTCCAGTCCAAATGTTTCGTTGGCACTTGCAGCACGAAACTCTGCCCATTAAAAATCCTGCAAAAAAACCTGCCTACCGATAACTTATTCAGTTGCTCTATTTCAGTAAAAGTTTCTTTGCTCATCACTCTCAAACTCTCATAGCCATTTACCCCTACAAATTTAGTGTCCGTGTTGCCCAACACTATTTTAGTCATTTCCGAAGTCATTTTCTGCCCAACTATCTGCGAAGCTACCGTCAAGCCAACGTGATATTTTCTGCCTTGCACGAAGATTTGTTCGGAACTATCCGCTACAAAATCCTGAAACTCGTCTATGTATATTCTCACCGGCGTTCTTTCGTTTTCCTTCACGGTTGCCCTTTGAAAGATGAGGTTTTGAACGACTGCCACTAACATCATCCCAATATAGCTACTCGAATAACTACCCAATTTCCCTTTGCTCAAATTGAACAATATGACTTTCTTTTCATCAATTGCCTTCCGTAAATCAATGGTCGAATCACCGCAAAAGAAATCTGCAAAGACGCTGAAATTGAGAAGATTCAATAGCTTTTGATATATTCCCTGTCTGGAAATAAGCAGGTTCCCTTCTCCAAATTTGAAGTTGAAAAAGTCTCCATGCTTTTGGCTCTGCTGACCCGCTTCCAGTAAATCTTCGTTTATACCATCCACCATGAATCTTTGTAAATCTGCCAATGTGCCTTTCTGCTTCGCCACAATTTCAATACACGGCTGCAAAATGCTCTGCATCTGCAAAGTCAGTGGTTGACCGTCCAAAGAAAAAATCTGAACCAATGCGTTCCTGATAACCTGGCTTTGCTTTTCGATGTCCAATTCATTGTCCAGGTTTATTAGCTCGAATGGATTGATGCGGGGGGTGCGGGGGGTGAAGCTGCAATCCACGTACACCAACCTGCCTTTATCTAAAATATCTTGCCTTGCCACCTGTTCGGACAAATCACCATTCGGCTCCATAATAATCACACATTTGTCCGCCTTTTGGATGTCCTCCATAATAAGTTGTTTCAGCAACTCGGATTTCCCACTGCCCGTTCCACCGACAACGTATTGATGTTTGCCTTTTCAGTCCGGCAATCTGATAGGGTAGGAGCGGTTAAAAATCTGGTATAGCCTCTTATTTTTCCTTTTCATCAACTGGAAATACCCTTCGAGACTTTTCGGATAGCTGTTCACGAATCTGTTTCTCACTTCTATATTGCTGACGCTCAATAGCTTGAAAACCGGATATAACCTCCTCAAATCGCCAAAATCCTTTACAGTCGCCTTGTCCCTATAAATTTCCAGAAACTCTGTAAAGCTGACGAACCTGACTTTTCTAAAGCAATACTCAACCAACGACCTCAGCCAAAAAAACCGCCATGTCCGCCTATTGAACCAAACGAATCGCAACCTGAAAAAATCGTCAATGCAGTTGGGAACGTCTCTCAATCTCGCCGTTCCCAAATAGATGCTATTTCAGGCGTTCAAAATCGGAGTACCGGAAGGGTAGATTAGGTCTTGCAGCTTGTGGAAGAATACATCTTTACCCATAGGTAAAGCAGTAAATAAAGCTGTAATTAAACCCGAATCGGCAGTTTTCCAAACGGTTGAATGGTACGGAATTTTGGAGCGTTTTTCAATTCAATTGTCTGGCTTTTTTCATTCTGGATGGGCAAACCTTCCCCGAATGCTATTGACCGGGACGGGAAAAATGCCGCTATACGCCTGCCGCAATCGCCTCACGCTGTCAGTAAAGCAGTTCGTCGAACTTGTCCACCTCGTCGTTGGAAAACTTGGAGACGTAATGTTGGGTCGTCGCCAAAGAAGAATGCCCCAACGCTTGCTGCAATTTGACCACCGGGACATTGTTTTGAATCAGCACATTCGAGTAGGAATAACGGGCGGTATAGGAAGTGATTTTCTGCGTAGCGCCCACGATTTCCTTGATTTCCGACAACTGGTTGTTCAGGTAATCGAGTGCATTCCTGACAAAATTGTACCTCTTTTCAGGGTCGCTTGGCGCTTTGGCCAGAACCGGGAATAGGTATTTCTCGGTCTTGTATTTGTCAATTATCTCCCGCATTTGCGGTGAAATCTTGATGGTGTAGAGCTTGCCCGTCTTTTTCCTGACATAATTCAAACGCCCCTCCACGACGTTCTCATGGGTCAAATGCACCAAGTCCTCGAAGTTCAGCCCCCTTGCCATGAAAAGGAACATAAATACATCATAAGCCGATTGCAGGTGTGGGTAGTCCTGGACTGGAAAACCCTTTACCTTTTCAAGTTCGACCAATGACAAAGGCTTTGGGTCGAAATCGGACTTGAATTGTGAAAACGAATAGCCGTTTTTGTTGAATTGCGTAGAAAAAGGATAATACTCCTTGTCCATCAAATCCCTGCGAATAGCTTCGTTGACCAACGCCCTCAATGTGCGCATGTAAAAGTGGACGTTGCCCTTTTTACTGCCTCTACTGAAAAGGTAGGTCTCGAACTTTTTTAGAAAGGTATAGTCAATGTCGGTAAAGACTAATTTCATGCTCGAATGACAGTTGAGCAACATGCCTTTCAATTGCTTGAACTTCTTCATGTTGCCGACTGCGCCTTTGGTGAGTAGTTCCTCCATCACTTGGGCAAGGAACTCATGGACAGTCAAATTTCTTTTCTTGCCCTCGAACCTGTCTTTGAACTCGTCGAAGGAAAAGGGCTTGTTCCTCAAAACCATTTCTTGGATGACCTTATCAGCAAGCACTTCCTTTTGCCGAAGCACGGCGTTTTTCTCCTCCCGGTTGGTAGCAAACCTGTTGAATCTCCCTAATTTTGCGTTCCATTCGTTCTTTGTAGAATTCATGTCCAGGGAGATTTTGTGAACCTTTCCCTGAGCATAGATTCTGAGCATAACGGGGTGCTTTCCTCCGCTGAGTGTCTTGGACGTATAGAGGATAGTCCTGATTGGCGCTGCCATGGTGTACAAAAATTAGTTAAAAAATCGTTAAAACAGATTTTTTATGGTTCTTAACTAATTGATATTGTACGATTTATACATCAAAAATCAAGACATATTACGTCTGGGGGGCGTGTGGTCGCAAGTTCAAATCTTGTCACCCCGACTACGCAAAGCGTTGATTTTAAAAAGGTTATGCAAAGTGCATAGCCTTTTTTTTTCAACTTTCCTGCCTCGGTATACAATTAGGACTGCTTGAAAAACAACTTGTTTAGAAGGTTTAACCTCCTTAAAATTTCACCAACCATTGAAAAAAGCCCTTTCCCATTTTGTGCAGCTTTTTATTTTTGTACCTCTCTTAGCCGCTATCACCCAGGTAGCTATCCGAACAAACAGGCAGATTATCCACATTAACTTACCAGACTTCTTTTCCTACCGACGCCTTTCATTCCCTCTTCAAGGCACCTGATTTCAACCGTTTTTCAAAATTTCATTGCCGTTGGTAACGGCTCGTTTCCCAATCTGATAAACTACTCGAACTACCGGATATTCCGCTCCCCTTCCGGTTTCCAAATGATTTGACCTAAACGCTAAGTCGAGTAAATTCAACCGATTATGAAAAAAACTGCAACGGCATTTTTGCTGGCGGCGCTGTCGTGCTGCTCGGTGTTCGGCATTGTCAGGTACGACGAAGGGCGGATGCAAATCAATGGCATCCAGCTTTTCCAGGACTTCACCGACCCGCTGGCATATTATTACCTGCCTCAATTTCCCCGCCTGAGCGCCAAAGAAGATGGAACGCTTGAACTGCTTTGCATGAAATACATCGGGCAGGGCGGACCCGAATCGAATGGCGGTCTTTTTCACGCCCTCGTTGAATTTTCCCTGCCACCCGATGCGGTGGACAACCTCGAAAAAGACCTGAAAAAAAAGATTCCCAATGCCCGCATTGTAGGGCCCGTGCCCTTGCAAGAAGTGATGCAGGATGGCGAAAACGGGTTAGCAAGTTTCCAGGTCGTTTCTTCCATTTTGACGAATACGAAAGGCGAAAAAGCCTTCACCCGCTCGATGATTTGTTCCGGTCATGCGCCGCTTTTGCCTGGGTCGAAAGCTGCCCTCGCCGCTCTTCTCAACCAGGAGGGAGCGACCTTGCTTTGGGAGTCGCTGTCGGGGCCCACTTCGGATGTTTCGGTGACAATTCGTGGCTATTACGAAGCGGCGGTCAGGGGCTACAATGCCACTATCACTGCGGAGTCGAGCACGATTTACGAGCATTTCAGCCGCCTTGCGAGCCATCAGCAAGGCTACACCAAGCGCCAATTGCGGGACATTACCGATGAATTGATGCAAGACCAGGTGCTGAAAGTGGAAGTTTTCGACCGCTCCGCTGCCCTCGGAATCAAGTCGGAAGACATGCAAGGCATCCTCGATTTAGTCACGGACAAGCTTGTGGAATTGATGTTCAACGCCACCACCGGCTGGGCGGTGAAGCCCGACCGGGAGGTTGCCGTCGAGCAAGGTCAAATTCAAGGCAGGCAGGAGCGAGGCTGGTTCAGCCAGGTTTTTGGCGGCGCAAGGGATGAAAAATACGTGACCGACGACCAGTTTGTCATCAAAGACCGGAAGGATGTGCGCATCAATAAATTTTACCTAAACCTCTCAAAATCAACCACTATTAAAGTTCCGGTGGTCGCCAGCGGCAACCTCGGCGGGCTGTTTCAGGCGCTCGGAAAAGACGAGCGCTACTTCCGGGTGGTCAACCTCGACGACCCGACTTTCCAAAAAAGAGAGGTGCATTTTCAAATTGATGGCGAGTTCGCAGAGTCCTTCAAAGACATTCTCAACTACGTGACTGTCAGCTTCAAAAAGTCATACGGCGAAGACGCCAACGACGTGACCAAAGACCTGGTTTTCAAAAGAAGCGACCTGGACGCAGGCACGGATTTCAAGGTCGTCAGCTATCCCCGCCTCAGCGTTCCGAATGACGATTGGCTCAACTACGAATACCGAATAAGCTGGAGTTTGAAAGGCAGCAACACGACCGTGCAACTGCCCAAAGGCAATGCCTGGAATAAATCGAAAGAAGCTGCCATCTCCCTTAGCCCGCCATTCAGCAAGCATTTGGTGGAAATAGATGCCGACCGAAAACTCTTCGAGGAAGGTGGCGCACGCTCTGCCAGCATCCGCTTTTTTGTCATCATGGGCGGCAAAGCCCAACCGCAAAAAACAGTCGTGCTGCGCTCCACCGATACTGAAAACTCAGTCCGCACATCGCTTTACCACGACCCCGGCGAGCCGATTGTGTATCAAATTACGTGGTACTACGACGACGGCACGAAGCAGCTTGACCCGAAAGAATTGAAAAGCGACTACCTGTTCCTCGTTCCGCCGACGGAGTGATTTTGAATTAGGATGTGTCGGATTTCAAAGGATATTAAGGATTTTTAAGGCCAGCCGGGCGCGGGCGAATAAATATTTTT
>CAZHLB010000084.1:0-1911 GCA_964533005.1 uncultured Saprospiraceae bacterium | reverse complement strand
TGCCAACGTATATAACTCATACGCCCCCCCCGCGCCCCCGGACCCAATCCTTAATATCCTTTGAAATCCGACACATCCTAATTCAAAAAAATCAACCAATGAAAACAATCAAAACCACAATCCTCATCGCCTTTTTACTCCTGGGTTTTGCTGCACAAAGCCAGCAATTGCTCATTGACCGGGGCATTCAGGTGGCAGGGTTGTGGTGTTTTCCGCTGCACGGGCAGGAAGAAACTTACCTCTACCTGCCCCCTCGTGCCCGACTGGCGCTCGACCCCGACTCGTTGCCGCAGTTTTCTTTCATGCGCTACGTGATGGAAAAAGCGAACACCAATGCGAGCAAAACCATCAGCGAGGCAGCGGGTGGCGGCATCCTGCATTTTTTGGTTTTGTACGACACGCCAAAGGAGCAGGTGGCAAGAGCGCAAGCCGCTCTGCAACAGCGACTTGAGAACAATGACAAAATAAAAATCAGGGGCCCCATCGTATTTGAAAGCGGTCGCTACGCAATGGTCAGCTCCATTTTGAACCCCGAAAATGGCAAGGAAGAAAAAAAACTCATTGGCGTCGGCGAAGCCCCGGTGCTCGAAAACAGCCGCATCGCCCTGACTTTCGACCTCGACCCGACGCAAGCCAAACTCCTTTTGGAAAGCTTCAAAATGGCGACGCCCGACGTGTCGCTGGTCTTTGAAATGAGCTTTTCCGGCTTGACGGACGAATACGAAGCGGAGGTGGAAGTGAACTGGGACGAGGTCTATGACAGCCACGATTTCTCGGCGGGCGGCAGCGTCTATTTCGTCAGCGCCGACGTGGAACTGGGCTTTTCCAACCTGCGGAAAAACAACGCCATCAAGCTGAAAACCGTCGGCAGCAACACCAACCTGGAAAGCTTGGTGAACACGGTTTATTCAAAACTGGTGGATTTGCTTTTCACCAAAGTCGAGCCGACCAGCGTCCCAGCCGCCGAGCGAGGCGGCTTGAATGACGCAATGGCGGCGCTGATTGGGCCCAAAGGTTTGCTCGGCAGCCGCAACACGACCGGCTTCGGCGTCCACGTCGCCTATCAACTCAAAATGCACCGAAGCAGCGGCATCGGCAAGCTGAATTTCAACGGCAGGTCAACCGTCAGCCGCAAGCACTACATCGCCTTCAACGCTGGCAATCTTTACAAAGAATACAAAGACAACCCCCAGATTTTCAGGGACGTAGCACTCGACGACGCCGCTTTTCAGCAGCGGGAAATTTTCGTCGGCATTGACGGAAACCTGCAACGGGAGTTTGAAAAAATGATTTCCAGCGTCACCGTCCGCCTGCGAAAAAAACACGAGACCGGCGCAACGACGACCAAAGAATTGCTGATAAACCGCAAAGTTTTCACGGATTCCCTCGGCAAACTGTCCCTGCGCTACCTGAACAACGGCGACAAAGACCGTCTGAAATGGCTCAATTATGAATTTCAAACCGTCTGGCAATTCACCGGCGGCGGCGCTTTCACGACCGATTGGCAGTCGGAATCGGCGGCGATGGTGAATTTATATGTGCCCTTTCAGCGCAAGCGAATCGAGCTGGACGGCGACCTGAAAAGCCTTTCGGAAAAAGGCATCCGAGCCGTCTCGGTGGAAATTAAATACCCTTTTTTCAACCAGGAAAAGAATGCCCGCTCGACCGTTCGCCCCGGCGACAATCTGGGCGAAAAAGGCTTTGAAATCACCCTGCCGGTAAGCCAGTCGGAAGTGGATTATTCCATCACCTGGTTCAAGGCGGATGGCACATTAAATCATACCGGGAAAGACCAGTATGGATTGATATTCATTGATGAATTGCCCGAAAAAAATTGATGCTCATGTAGCGTCTGCGTGAAACATCTGTCTGCAAGTCTGCAAGTCGCTTTGTCATTCTCGAAGAGAACCT
>CAZHLB010000083.1:5021-14202 GCA_964533005.1 uncultured Saprospiraceae bacterium | reverse complement strand
TGAACCCCGCATGTTTCCTCACGAAACATGCGGGGTTCAAAACCCCGCCGCTCGAATCGAAACGTGCCCGCCAACTCAGGCAACGGTAGGCAGAATCGAAATGCGGGGTTCAAAACCCCGCCGCTCGAATCGAATTCTGCTGAAAGATTAAGCCTTTTCTTCAAAGGAGAGAGGCGAGGGCGAGGTCAAACCATCCGAATATGAGCTGGATAGAAGACATCATCTCCCCGCAAACCCGCCACTGGGAAGAATTTTACCGCAACCGCTTCCAGCACGACCGCATCGTGCGCAGCACCCACGGCGTGAACTGCACGGGCGGGTGCTCCTGGCAAATCCACGTCAAGGACGGCATCGTCGTTTGGGAAACCCAACAGTTGGACTACCCGCTGCTGGAAAGCTCCCTGCCGCCTTACGAGCCACGCGGCTGCCAGCGCGGCATTTCCTATTCCTGGTACTTGTACAGCCCGCTCAGGATAAAATACCCGCTCATCCGGGGGGCGTTGATTGATGCTTTTTATGGTGAAAAAGTCCTCGCTGGCGGCGACCCTTTCAAGGCTTGGGAGAACCTGCAAAACAACCCGGAAGCCCGCCGCCGCTACCAGCAGGCGAGAGGCAAGGGCGGTTTCCGCCGGGTGACGTGGGACACGGTGCTGGAGCTTATCGCCGCCGCAAACGTCTATACCGCTAAAAAATATGGGCCCGACCGGGTGATTGGATTCTCGCCGATTCCAGCCATGTCCATGATGAGCTATGCCGCCGGGGGCAGGTTCTTGCAATTGTTCGGCGGGGTGAACCTCAGTTTTTACGACTGGTACTGCGACCTGCCGACCGCTTTCCCCGAAATCTGGGGCGAGCAAACCGACGTTTGCGAAAGCGCCGACTGGTACAATTCCAAGATGATTGCCGACATGGGCGCCTGCCTGAACATGACCCGCACGCCCGACTGCCACTTCTTCGCCGAAAGCCGCCACAACGGAACCAAGGCGGTGGTTTTTGCGCCCGATTTCAGCCAGGTCTGCAAGTATGCCGACCAGTGGATTCCGCTCCACGCAGGCAGCGACGGCGCTTTCTGGATGGCGGTGACGCACATCATTTTGAAAGAATGGCACCACGAAAAGCAGACGCCTTCCTTCCTGAAATACGTCAAGCAGTACACGGACAGCCCTTATTTGGTAAAACTTGAAAAAGACGGCGACACGTGGCGACCCGGCAGGCTGGTGCGGGCAAACGAACTGGAGCCCTTCAAAGACATCGAAAACGGGGACTGGAAATTCCTGAACATTGACGAAGACACGGGCAAGTTCGTCGTGCCGAAAGGCAGTTCCGGCTTCCGCTGGGACAAAAAAGGCGGCAAGTGGAATATGAAATTGGAGGACGGCGAAACCGACCTTTCTTACAACCCGGCGCTCACTTTCCTCGGCAAGAGCGACGAGGTTTTCCAGGTGGAATTCACCGAATTTGGCTTGGGCGAGCATCGCAAACGGGGCGTCCCGGTGAAATACATCGAGACGCTCGACGGCAGGATTCCCGTCGTCACCGTCTATGATTTGGTGATGGGACAATATGGCGTCGGCAGAGGCTTGCCCGGCGACTACCCTGCCGACTACACCGACAAGGACGCCGCCTACACCCCCGCCTGGCAGGAGATTTTCACCGGCGTGGATTCCAAAACCGTCCTCCAGTTTGCCCGCGAATGGGCGAACACCGCCGACATCACGGGCGGCAAGTGCATGGTCATCGTCGGGGCGGGCATCAACCACTGGTATCACGGCAACCTGATGTACCGCTCCGCCATCATGGCGCTCATGCTCACCGGCTGCGTCGGCAAAAACGGCGGTGGCATGAACCACTACGTCGGGCAGGAAAAACTCGCCCCGCAGGACAGTTGGGGGACGATTGCCTTCGGCAAGGATTGGGTGGACGCCGTGCGCCTGCAACAAGCCCCGCTTTGGCACTACATCAACACCTGCCAGTTCCGCTACGACGGGCAATTTTCAAAATACAACACCGTGCCCGACAACAAATGGACTCGCCAGCACACGGCGGACACCATTTACCAGGCGGTGCGCATGGGCTGGATGCCGTTTTACCCGCAGTTCAACCGCAACACGCTGGAACTGAGCAAGGAAGCCATTGCCAACGGCGCCGTTTCCAATGAGGATATCCAAAAGTACGTGCTGGAAAAACTGAAATCGAAGGAGTTGCAATACTCGGTCAGCGACCCCGACGCGCCGGAAAACCATCCCCGCGTCTGGTTCATCTGGCGCGGCAACGCCATCATGGGCAGCATGAAAGGGCACGAGTACGCCCTGAAACACTACCTCGGCACCCACTCCAACGCCATCGCCGAAGACTCGACCGACCACACCGAGGAGGTGAAATGGCACGACATCGCCCCGCTGGGCAAAATGGATTTGGTCGTTGACCTCAACTTCCGCATGGACTCCTCGGCGCTGTACTCCGACATCGTTTTGCCGGCGGCTTCGTGGTACGAAAAAGCCGACCTGAACAGCACCGACCTGCACTCGTTCATCCACCCGCTGGGGCAGGCGATTGCGCCCGTCTGGGAGTCGAAAACGGACTGGGACATTTTCAAGCAAATCGCCAAAGCCACCAGCGAAATGGCAAAAAAATACTTCGCCGAGCCGCAAAAAGACATCGTCGCCTCGGCGCTGGGTCACGACTCGCCCGGCGAAATTGCCCAGCCTGAAATCAAGGACTGGTACAAAGGAGAGTGCGAAGCCATCCCCGGCAAGACCACCCACAAGCTCACCGTGGTGGAGCGCGACTACACGAAGATTTACGACAAGTTCATTTCGCTGGGAGACAACATCCGCAAGAAAGGTTTGGAGGCGCACGGCAACACCTTCATGTGCGAGGATGCTTTCGATGAAATGCTCAACTCCAACCATTTCCCCGTTGAGCGGGAAAACGGCACGGTGCGCCCCTCCATCAAGGAAGACGAGTGGGCAGCCAATGCGGTGCTGCACCTGTCCACCCTCACCAATGGCGTCCTCAACGTACGCGCCTATCAAAATGCCGAAAAGAAAACGGGCATGGTGCTCGCCGACCTCGGCAACGGCAGCAAGGACGTGCGCATTCGCTACGCCGACCTGCTGGCGCAGCCTCGCCGCTACAACACCTCGCCGCTCTGGTCGGGCTTGATGACCGACGGCAGGGCGTACGCTCCGTACACCTACAACGTCGAGCGGCTGGTGCCCTGGCGCACCCTCACCGGACGCCAGCATTTTTACCTCGACCACGAGTTGTACATCGCCTACGGCGAAAACCTGCCCACCTACAAGCCGTCGCCCAAGCCCGAAGCCTACGGCGACCTGCGCGACACGCTGAAAAAAGGCGAAGCCAAAGTCCTGAATTGCCTCACCCCGCACGGCAAGTGGCACATTCACTCCACTTACATGGAGAACCTGCGGATGCTCACCTTGTCGAGGGGCTGCGAGCCGTGCTGGATGAACGAAAAGGACGCCGAGGAACTGGGAATCAAGGACAACGACTGGGTGGAAGTCTATAACGACCACGGGGTTTATTGCACCCGTGCGGTGGTCAGCGCCAGGATTCCGAGGGGCGTTTGCATCGTCTATCACGTGCCGGAGCGCACGGTGGGCATTCCGAAATCGCAAGTCAGGGGCAACAAACGGGCGGGCGGTCACAACAGCTTCACCCGCATTCACCTAAAACCCAACTATTTGGCTGGCGGCTACGGGCAGATGGCTTATCACTTCAACTGCTGGGGACCCATTGCGCCCAACCGGGATACGCACGTGATTGTGAAGAAGATGGAGAAGTTGGTGTGGTGAATTTTTTGTGGCTCACTTTTACAAACTTTCAAAGTCAAAGGAGTTTTGGAAAAAGTGAGAAAAAGGCTGGAAATCATTCTGGCTTTTTAACCATAGCGTTCATTTGAACCAAACAAGGAAAAAATGAAAAAGAAAAATTTCGTGTCAATCATCTTTTTTCTGGGAATAGTCGCCGTGTTTCAAGACTGTTGCTTTACCAGTGAATGTGGTGAGTGTGACTTATCTGGTCCTGCTGAAGCTGCTATTATTTTTCGTCTTTTAGACCAGAAAAGTAAAGCCAATTTGATAGCTGCATGGGGAGCTAAGTATGATTCTGACTTGGTTGACTTGCTTAAGGAAGATGGAAGTAAGGCAAATCTACTAGAAGTTGGGGGCGATGGTAATATCTCCTTTATTATTCCCGATGATTCTTACGAAGCCCTTGAGCAAGAAATAACAAAAACATTCTTCCTATTCCTTCCAGATGAACAGGGTAACCCCGGAAGAGACGTTGACACCCTCGAATTTACGTACAGATTCTCCCGAAGGGACGATTGTCCCGCCATTTGGTATGAAACGTTTTCGGCATCTTATAACGACAGCCTCTATCATGAAGGCAAATTCATAAAACCAATTGAATTTCTCAAGAAAAACTAAACCAATAATAGCATGAAAAAATTTCTATTCACCCTCGGAACAAGCCTCGCAATTTTCTCTTTTTCCTCAATTATTGCTCAACCTACCGATTCATGTGGCACAATTGAAAGAACGGATGAAGAAATGGAACAATTGCCGTGGTACGGGAACAACGAATATCTCCGCGTTGTCCATCAACAAGCCGCATCTTTCACAGAAGACTCTATAGAAAACCGAAGCGGTAGTGATTGTGATGTCGAAAATGCCCTGATGATTCCAGTTCGTTTTTGGATATATCAAGCAAGTGAAACAGACCCAGGCATCCCAACACAACTTCAATTGCAAAGAATGATGGATGACCTGAATAGGATTTACCAAACCAGCGGAATGAATGTCAGGTTTTTTATGATTTGCCCCCAATTTGTTACAGACCCTGACGCATTGACCATGAATAACTGGCAATCATTCTGGAACACATTTGCAGGGAACAATACCGATGCATTTGCGATAAATGTCCACGTAATTGTGGATATCGAGGGTTCAGGTGGGGTTTGGAATTCTGTGGGTGATTTCATAGTGGTGGAAAGAGATGTTTACGAGAATACTGAGGGAACCACATCTTTGGCTCATGAGATAGGACACTACTTTGGGCTTGACCATACACACAGGAATCATAATAAAGGTAAATGCAGACAGGAATGTGTTAGTCGGACAAGAAAATTCGATATCGCAGATTTTTGCCTCAAAACGGGCAAAATATGCGAAAAAAACGGCGATGCTTTGTGTGACACTCCTGCCGACCCAAACCTAAGCGGCGATATTAACACTGACTGTATTTACAACATGGCAGAAACTGATAATTGGGGAGATACTTATGTTCCAGATACAAGGAATGTGATGTCATATTCTAATCGGAGTTGCAGGGACAGATTCTCCAATGGACAAATGGGAATTATGTGGTGGAGCATTTTTTGGAGCGGTTACCGGGATTTTATTCCGCTAATTGACCTCAATGAAATTGACCCTGACAGGTTTGAACCTGATGATAGTGAATTACCAGAGGTGCCAAGATTAATTTCTATTGGTGAAACACAATGCCATTCTTTTCACCGAATTGGTAGCTGCCAAGACCCTGTTGATTGGTTGAGAATCAGCAATGCTAATGGATTATTAGGTGCATACCGAATTGAGATAGATGATGCGGATGGATATGATAATCCGGTTGAAGAAGTCAG
This sequence comes from uncultured Saprospiraceae bacterium, assembly GCA_964533005.1. Lineage (GTDB taxonomy): Bacteria > Bacteroidota > Bacteroidia > Chitinophagales > Saprospiraceae > UBA6168. The sequence continues at coordinate 8,534 of CAZHLB010000083.1, read as the reverse complement.
GGTTTGGAATACGGACGGTACGGGACTCAGAACCAATCAGGTTACAACCATTAATTCCCAGAACGGCTCTATCCGCATCTTCGAGGTTCCCTGTTCGGAAATTGTAAATGATTTCCTAGTTGAAGTTGTCAGAAATACGGAAGTTGAAGAAGGCGCTTATACTATTGCCCTAAAAACTTCCATTCCTCAACCATTTCTAATTAGCCAATCACAAGTTTGTGTTGGGGAGAGTGTTTCAGTTGTGGGTGTGCCAACAGGGGCTACCATATTTTGGCAGAGTAGTTTAAACTTGACTATAAGTACAACTACTGGTACCACGACAACTATTACAAACGCTTCTGGAAGTGGATCATTTTTTATTCGGGCTACCATTAGTCAAAATGGTTGCACATATACAGTCAGCAAGGATTTCAATTCAATGGGCGGCAGTTCTCTCCCATCTATTGGCAACATATCGCTTGGAATCGAAGAAGGGTGTGACCCTGTATTTTTCACTCTATCCATTCCAACAGTTCAAGGAGCTACATCTTATCAATGGGAATGCAATTCGAATAATCTGAATTTTAGCGGGTGTTATGGCGGAAATGGCACTACAACTTATGCTGACGCTACACTTGAAGAAGGGCAAACCATTTATTTCACCGTCACCGTCACTGCCATGAATGATTGCGGTGCTTCCGTTAGCAATACTGCTAATTTTTCATACTATGCAGAGGATTGCGACCACATACCGATTGTAGGCGGAGGGGGTGGCGATGAACGGTCTGTCAGGGTGATTCCAAACCCGGTTTCTTCAACTCAATTCACAATCGAGATTACTGATAATTTGACAGAACCCACCGAATACCAGGTATTCATCACGAATCAGTTTGGAGAGATGAAGTTTCTCATGGAAACCAATGAGAAATTAAATCAGGTTAATGTCTATAACCTCACAGACGGGCTTTACCATGTTCATGTGGTAACTGATGAAAGTGTCTCCATCGCTAATTTCATCGTACAGTATTAATGCCTTCCCCACCTCTGCAAATGAAGGGAGGCGGAGAGGCAAAAAATCTAAATATCATGGATGTACGCGCACAAATTTCAATGATATTCCACCTCGACAAGTGCATCGGCTGCCACACTTGCTCCATCGCCTGCAAGAACATCTGGACAGACCGCAAGGGCGCAGAGTACCAATGGTGGAACAACGTGGAAACCAAACCCGGCACCGGCTATCCCACCAAGTGGGAAGACCAGGACATCTACAAAGGCGGCTGGGAAAAAAAGAACGGCAGCATTGACCTGCGCGGCGCAGGCAAGAAAAAGGGGCTGCTCAATATTTTCCACAACCCCAACCTGCCCGTTATTGACGACTACTACGAGCCTTTCACTTACAAATACCTCGACCTCATCGAGTCGCCCGCGATGGACGACCAGCCGACGGCTCGACCGGTCTCCCTCATCACGGGCAAGCCGATTGACATCAAAATGGGCCCCAACTGGGACGACGACCTCAGCGGCACGCCCGACTACGCTCGCAAAGACCCCAACCTGCGAGACCTTTCGCCCGCCGAGCAGGAAGCCATGTTCCAGTTGGAGCGCATGGCATTTTTCTACCTGCCCCGCATTTGCAACCACTGCCTCAATCCCGCCTGCGTAGCGGGTTGCCCCAGCGGCGCTATTTACAAGCGGGGCGAGGACGGCATCGTGCTCATCAACCAGAAAGTGTGCCGTGCATGGCGGATGTGCGTGACTGCTTGCCCGTACAAAAAGTCGTATTACAACTGGCACACTGGCAAATCGGAAAAGTGCATCCTCTGCTACCCCCGCCTCGAAGCTGGCTACGCGCCTGCCTGCATGCACTCCTGCGTGGGCAGGATTCGCTACCTCGGCGTCATCCTCTACGATGCCGACCGGATTGCCGCCACCGCCAACAGCGAAACGGGCAACCTCGTGGACAACCAATTGGATTTGCTGCTCGACCCCTTCGACCCCGACGTCATCGAAGCGGCAAAAGAGAACGGCGTTCCCGACTCCACCATCAAAGCGGCGCAGTACTCGCCCTCCTACAAATTCATCAAAGAATGGGGCTTGGCGCTGCCGTTGCACCCGGAATTCCGCACCCTGCCCATGCTGTTTTACGTGCCACCGCTGCTGCCCGTCATGGCTTCGTTGAGTCACCAGGACACGGCGCAAGGGGAGAAAATAAACCCCATCGGCAAGTTCTGGAACGACAACTGGCTCTACGACACCAGCACGGAAGACCTCTGGGGCACCATCGAGCAGGCTCGTTTTCCGCTGAAATACATGGCAAACCTTTTCGCCGCAGGCGACGAGGAAAGAATCAAAGCCGTCCTGAAAAAACTCTGGGCGGTGCGCATCCATCGCCGCAACGTGACGGTCGGCGACATCCCCGCCGAAAAAGCGGAGCGCACCCTCCGGGAAGCAGGCTTGGACGCACCCACCGCCGACGCTATTTACAAACTGACTTCGCTGGCAAAATTTGACGAGCGTTTCGTGATTCCGCCTGCACACCGGGAGCAGGCTATCGAAATGCTGGAATTTACTGGCGACACAAAGGGGAGCGTTGGGTTTGGATTCAAAGAAAAAGCGGAGCGGGGGTGGTGATGGAGAGGTAAAATGGGATTTTTCAACCCACGATTTTAATCGTGGGGTTTGCTGAAATTCCACTTCCAAACAAACCGATTCATCGGTTTGAGGGACGGCAAAAACGGTTGAAACCGTTTGGTAATCAAAAGTTTGTGCCGCAGTCCCCACGATTAAAATCGTGGGTTGATAGTCTAAAAATTAGGGATGATTCGTGTTCAAACCAAATTCCATTTTATGAAAAACAACCTGTCCAGTTACGCAACGCTGTCGGCGCTATTCGACTACCCGGCGACAGACTACGGGGCAAAAATTGCGCAAGCGCAAAACGATTTGGAAGCGCATTACCCCGAAGCGGCAGCGCTGCTCCAACCTTTTTCGGAATACATGTCAGGAGCGGGACTGCCGGTGCAACAAGAGTTGTTCCTGCGCTCCTTCGACGTGCAGGCGGTAACGACGCTCGACCTCGGCTACGTGCTTTTCGGCGACGACTACAAGCGGGGAGAATTGCTGGTGAACCTGAACCGGGAGCACCGGGAAGCGGAAAACGACTGCGGAGCGGAACTGTCCGACCACCTGCCCAACGTGCTGCGCCTGCTGCCCAAGCTGAAAGACGCCGAACTGGTGGAAGACCTCGCCCGTCGCATCCTCGCCCCGGCGCTGCGCCGCATGATTCGAGGCTTCGAGCCGGAGCAGGTGGAATTGAAGGACAAGTTTTACCAAAAACAGCACAAAACCATCATCGAGCGCCCCGGCGACCACCACACGATTTTCCAAAAACTGCTCGAAGCCCTGCACGCCATGCTGAAAGCGGATTTCGACATCGAGGAAAAAGAACCGGCGGAAAAGACCTCTGATTTTTTGAAAAACATCCACACGGAAGCCCTCCTGGAGGGATGAGGAATGAGGGATGAGGGATGA
>CAZHLB010000083.1:3949-5011 GCA_964533005.1 uncultured Saprospiraceae bacterium | reverse complement strand
CAATCACGAAAATGAACAGCGCCATGTACGGCAGGGCTATCAGGAAAAAGTTGTTGAGGGCATTGAAAAAATTTTGCATGGTGGTCAAGTTTGAAAATTTAGTCCAAACTCACCGGGTGACTTTGAGTCACCCGGTGAGTTTTTGGACTAAAAATCTGATTGCCATGCAAAACCTCTTCAACACCCTCAACAACTTTTTCCTGATTGGCTTGCCGTACATCGCCCTGGCGGTTTTCTTAGTCGGCTCCATCTGGCGCTACCGTTCCACCAAGTTCAAGGTGTCGTCGCTGTCGTCGCAATTCCTGGAAGGGAGGCAGTTGTTCTGGGGTTCGGTGCCGTTCCACATGGGCATCCTGTTCCTGTTTTTTGGGCACTTGATTGCTTTCCTGATTCCGAAGGGCGTGCTTGCCTGGAACAGCCACCCGGTGCGGCTCATCGTGCTGGAAGTGACTGCTTTCATCTTCGGCATTGCCTTGCTCATCGGCTTGGCGAACCTGATTTACCGCAGGTTGACCCACCCCCGCATCGCCATGGTGACCAGCAAAATGGACTACTTTATCCTGGCGCTGCTGCTGGTGCAGGTGGTGACGGGGCTTTGGGTGGCGTACAATTTCCGGTGGGGGTCGTCGTGGTTTTCATCGGTGCTGACGCCTTACTTGTGGAGCATTTTTGCCCTCCAGCCCGACGTGACGGCGGTGAGCGCCCTGCCCTGGGTGGTGAAGTTTCACATCGTCGGGGCTTACCTCATCGTGCTGCTCATCCCGTTCACCCGGCTGATTCACTTCCTCGTGGTTCCGCTGGACTATATCTGGCGTCCCTACCAGCAAGTTATCTGGAACTGGTTGCCCGATGAGATTCGCAAAGCGACGACGCCGTGGTCGTTGCAGCGACCGAAGAATAATTGAGGCGGTTGGGAATTTAGCCAAGAATGAACCGCAAAAAAGTGCCTCGTTTTTCGAGCGGCGGGGTTTCATGAGGATTCAAGAATTAACAGTTCCTCATTTCGAGCGGCGGGGGGGGGGGGGGGGGAGACAGGGAAGGAGGCACGGAGAGAGGAGAGGG
>CAZHLB010000083.1:1773-3939 GCA_964533005.1 uncultured Saprospiraceae bacterium | reverse complement strand
CCACCCCACGCCCGCCCCCCCCCCGCCTCCCCCCCCCCCCCCCCCCCCCCCCCGCCGCTCGAAAGTTGAAGCCCCTTTGCCCAGTGTCAAATCATTCACCTGGCTACTTAACCAAGTGCCAAACGCAGAAACACTGACATGCCGCACCACCTCCTCCTTTCCGTTACCGACCTCGAACTGATGGCGGGTCAAGCCGTCAAGGGATTGCTGGCGCTGTTGTTTGCCTTCGGCTGCATTTTCAACGCAGTCAAGGCGGTAAAAACGGAGGATGCCAAAAAGAAAGCGCTCCGGGGAGGCATTGTCCTGTTTTTCCTGCTGCTGGTCATTCCCCTGTTGCAGTGGATTCGGATAGAAGACAGCCTGCTGCGGCATCCTGAATACGTGCCTGGCGTGACGCTCGACACCTGCCAGGTTTTTGCCAAAGGCAAAGGCATCGAGTTCGAGTACGAGGTGGCGGGTAAAAAATACCGGAACTGCAACACGTACCACCCGATTCCCCTCGAAAATATAGTCGTGCCGGGCGGGAAATATTTGGTTAGACATTCCGAAAGATTTCCCGAAAAAGGGCGGATGGACTTTCGGAAAAAGGTTGAATAAATGCAGGAACAAGCTAATTTAAAATCCCACAAAGCGCTGTTTTTCAACACGCTCGCTTTCACGGTCTGCTTTGCGGCGTGGATGATGAACGGCGTGTTGGTCACCTTTCTGGCGGACAACCAGGTGTTCGATTGGGGACCCGTCGAAATCGGCTGGCTGATGGGCATCCCGGTGCTCACCGGCTCCATCTTCCGGCTGCCTGCGGGCATTCTCACCGACAAATTTGGCGGGAAACCAGTGTATGGCACTTTGCTCGTGCTTTGCGCCATTCCGATGTACTTGGTTTCGTATGCCAATGATTTTTGGAGTTTCGCTGCCGCCAGTTTCGGGTTTGGTTTGACGGGCGTGGGCTTTGCAGTCGGCATCGCTTTCTCTTCCGTCTGGTATCCAAAACGGCTGCAAGGCACCGCCCTCGGCATATTCGGGGCGGGCAATGCGGGGGCTGCGCTCACCACATTGTTCGCTCCGACGCTGCTGAAAACCTTCACCGACGGCGGCGCCAACCTCGACGGGTGGCGGACGCTGCCGAAGGTTTATGCCGTCCTGTTGCTGGCCATGGGCGTGTTGTTTTTCCTTTTCACCGAGAATAAGAAAGCTGCCAACCGGGCAAGGACGTTCAGCGACTTGGTCAAGCCGCTGCAAGACGTGCGGGTGTGGCGTTTCGGGCTGTATTATTTTTTGGTTTTCGGCTGCTTCGTGGCATTCTCGCAATGGCTGGTGCCGTACTTCGTCAACGTCTATTACCTGCCGCTGGTCACGGCGGGCTTGTTTGCTTCCCTGTTCAGTTTTCCGTCGGGCGTCATTCGGGCGCTCGGAGGCTGGATGTCCGACAAATGGGGCGCTCGCAAGGTGATGTATTGGGTGCTGGGGTCGTCGGTGGTCATCAGTTTCATGCTCGTCATTCCCCGCATGGAGGTCTATTCGCCGGGCAGGGGCGTCATGGCGCAACGCAGCGGGACGGTGACCGGCGTTGCCGAGCATGAATTGAAGGTGGGCGAAAAGGTCTATCCGTTGGCAAAAAAGACCTCGCAAAACACGGACTACGATGCAAGGACTTTGGTGTTCCCGACTAAAGAAGTGTGGCAGGAGCCGCTGGTGAAAGAAGGCGACCAGGTGGCAAAAAAGCAACTTTTGGCAAAAGGCGTCACCCGGATTTATTTTCAGGCAAACGTCTGGGTCTTTGCCGTGCTGGTCATGCTCATCGGCATCATTTGGGGCATCGGCAAGGCGGCGGTCTATAAATACATCCCCGATTTTTTTCCCGAACAAGTTGGCGTCGTAGGCGGCATGGTGGGTGTGCTGGGCGGCTTGGGCGGCTTTTTCTGTCCTATCATTTTCGGCTATCTGCTCAACGGCACCGGGCTTTGGACGAGTTGCTGGATGTTCATGCTCCTGCTGTCGGTAGTGTGCCTGGTTTGGCTGCACCGGGTGGTAACTAAGAAAATGCGGCGGGAGGCAGAGGTTTTGGCGGGCGGGTTGAAACAAGCAATCTGAGGCTTTGAAATTTTCATGCGGCTCCTTCGAGCGGCGGGGTTTTGAAACCCCGCATTTCCCGCTTAAGCGAAAATG
>CAZHLB010000083.1:0-1763 GCA_964533005.1 uncultured Saprospiraceae bacterium | reverse complement strand
GGGGGGTACTCCCCCCCCTATTCCCTCGCAAAACACAAAATCCCTCACCCCAACCCCCCGCCACTCGATGACATTCCGGAACCAAAATGCGGGGTTTCAAAACCCCGCCGCTCGATGATATTCTCGGTTTTTACCGCATTGAAATTTTGCAACTTAAATACTAATCTATTGGTGACCAGACTGCCCATCTCAAGCAATTACCAATGGCAACCTGGCTACAAAAATGGGAACCCGAAGACCCCGCTTTCTGGCAGCAGCAGGGGTCGAAACGTGCCTGGCGGACGCTCGGCATCACCACCTTTTCACTGATATTTTCCTTCGCCTCCTGGTTCGTGTTGAGCGCCATGGTGGTGCGGATGCCCGGCATCGGGTTCAAGTTCGACACGATGCAACTGTTTTGGCTGACGGCGTTGCCGGGGCTGGCTGGCGGCACTTTCCGGCTCATTCATTCTTTCCTCATTCCGATTTACGGCTCCCGGCACATCATCACGGTTTCCACGCTCATCAAGCTGGTTCCCATGATTTGGCTTTTCCAGGCGGTGCAAGACCTGTCCACGCCTTATTGGCACTTCATCATCATTGCCCTGCTTTGCGGTTTTGGCGGCGGCGATTTTTCCTCGTTCATGCCGTCCACCAGCCTGTATTTTCCTAAAAAATTGCAGGGCATGGCGCTGGGCTTGCAGGCGGGCATCGGCAATTTCGGCGTGTCGCTCACGCAATTCATCACGCCGTGGATTATCGGATTTGCCGCCTTCGGCGGGCTGGCTGGCGGCTCTCAAGTTTTTGCCAAAGGCGAAACGAGCAAAGACATCTGGCTGCAAAACGCCGCTTTTTGGTACGTACCCTTCCTTGCCCTGACGGGCATTTTTTGCTGGTTCCTCCTCCGCAGCGTCCCCGTCAAGGCGACTTTTCGGGAGCAATTGGACATTTTTAAATGCAAGCACACCTGGTACTGCACCCTTACCTACGTGATGACTTTTGGCTCCTTCGCTGGTTTTTCCGCCGCATTTCCCCTGATGATAAAAGAACTATACGGCGACTTCCCCAATGCTCCCGACCCATTGAAATATGCTTTTTACGGTCCGTTGATTGGCTCGGCGATGCGGGCGCTGATGGGCAAGGCGACCGACCGCTGGGGCGGCAGCATTTTCACCCAATTGTCGGGCACGGGGCTGATTGTGTGCTGTCTCTCGCTGATTTTGGGCGGGTATCTTCATCCGACCGGCATGGAACAGTTTCCCGGTTTTGTGGCGCTGATGCTGGGCATTTTCTTTTTCACCGGCATCGGCAACGCTTCCACCTTTCGCCAGTACCCCATCATTTTCGCCTACAATCCCCGGCAAGCCGCAGGTGTCATCGGCTTCACGGCGGCGGTGGCGGCGTATGGTCCCTTTGTTTTTTCCCTGCTCATCGGCAAATCCATATCCCTGACAGGCGGGGCGGGGGCATTTTTCTGGGGGGCAATTGCCTTTTTCGCCCTTGCCTGTTGGGTCAACTGGCATTTCTACACCCGCAAGGGCGGCGAGCGTTGCGACTACGGAACTTCCGGGGGGACTTGGTGGGACACGGCAAAAAGTACTTGGGCGGGTGGATGAGCGTCAGCTATCTTTTTTTGAAGCTGCCTACACCACCCTCTATTTTGATTAAATGATTGCAGATTACATGATTACATGATTGTTGATGGAATGGCAGATTTCAGGATGTGTTAAGTCGCCGGGCATGGTAGATGCAGAAATGTGGCAATCCATCCAACATCATGTGAT
>CAZHLB010000082.1:0-14202 GCA_964533005.1 uncultured Saprospiraceae bacterium | reverse complement strand
GGTGGTGATTCCCTGCGAGACTTACACCATTAAATTGATGGTCGCCGACGCTGGCGACGGCATCTTCGACACCGGCGTTTTTTTGGAGGCAAAAAGCTTCGGCACCGGCTCTCTCCAGGTCGAAACCGCCACCGTCAGCCTCGACGGAACCATCACGGAAGACTGCTCCGGTGGCACGATTTCCTTCTCGCTGCCCGGCGGCGCAGAGGCTGATTTTCCGCTCGACTACACCATCGTCGGCACGGCAACCAACGGCGTGGACTATCTGCAAATCCCTGGCAATCTGTTCATTCCGCAAGGCGACACTTCCATCTCGCTCGACATCATCGGCATCGAAGACAACCTCGCCGAGCCGTTGGAAAGCATCGGCATTGACATCCAGCGTGACCCTTGCAACCGGGATACTTTTTGGATTTTTATTCGGGACAATCAAATCCTGCCGCCCGACCTCGGCGAAGACACGACCCTCTGCCGGGGCGACACGGCGGCGCTCGATGCGACCCTGCCAATTCCCCTGCCGACCCCGCCTTCGTTCACCAATCAAAATGACTACGCCGTGCCGTTTGGCGTGCCTGTTTACTCGAACATCGTGGTCGCAGGCGTGCAGCCGGTGACGTTGCAACCCGGTGTAATTCAATCAGTTTGCGTGAATTTCCAACACAAATTCGTGGACGACGTGGACTTGTTTTTGATTTCGCCCGGCGGGCAATTCATCGAATTGCACACCGACCACGGCTCGAATTGCGACGATATTCACGTCTGTTTCACGCCCGATGCCAGCCAGGTGATTTCGTACAACTGGCCCCTGCCGCCTTGCACCGTCAACGTCCAGTCATCTTTCAACGGCGGCAACTGGCTGCCCGAAGGCATCTGGTCTGACCTCTGGGACGGCGAGTTTCCAACCAACGGAACCTGGCAATTGCTCGCCCTCGACGATGCGCAAGGCTTCGACGGAACGCTGCTCGATTGGACGATTACGTTCGAGCCACTCTACCAAGTTTATTATCGTTGGGAACCGGAGACCGGCTTGAGCTGCACGGACTGCCCCGACCCGCTGACTTTTCCCGACCAAACCACAACCTACACCGTCACTGCCTGGGACAGCTACGGCTGCGAGGTTTACGACGCCATCACCATCGAAGTCAGCGACGAAATTCCTGCGCCAAACGTCAGTTGCACCTCGGTCACGTCGAACAGCATCACCTTCGGCTGGGACGCTGCGCCTGGGGCGCAAGGCTACCAAGTGAACGTGAACGGACAAGGTTGGACGGTGCCGAACAACGGCGCTATTTCTCAATTAATCAACGGTTTGCAACTCGAAGACACCATCACCATCCAGGTTTTGCCCATCGGCACTTGCGAGGGGCAGATTGGCTCGGCGACGTGTTTTACGCCAGCTTGCAGTTCGCCTTCGTTGACAATTGTTGACCAGCAAAACGTCAGTTGCAATGGCGATTCGGACGGCTCGGTCACGGTCTCGGCGAGCGGCGGGGCGGGCAACTACACTTATAATTTGGGCGGAAATCAAAACACGACGGGCATTTTTGGCGGCTTGCTGCAAGGTCAATACAACGTGGTCGTGATAGATGCATGGCTTTGCCCAAACAGCTTGACAGTGACCATCGGCGAGCCGGAAACGCTTGAATTGCAAGGCGTTGTGCTCAACGACGTAAGCTGCAACGACGGCTCAGACGGCGCTGCGACGGTCGAAGTTTCGGGCGGGACGTTGCCGTTTTCCTTCCTTTGGAACAATTCAACTGCCGACTCCATCGCCGCCAATCTTGCACCCGGCACTCAAAATCTCGTGGTCACTGACGCCAGCGGCTGCACGGCAAACCTCTCGCTCGACATTGCCGAACCGGCTGCGATTTCCTTACAAACCAGCTTAGAAAACGCCACCTGTTTTGCTATCAACGATGGCACGGCAACCGTCACGGCGACCGGCGGCACCGGCACTTTCTTGTATCAATGGGATGCTGCCGCTGGCAATCAAACCGCTGCTACCGCTCAAAATTTGCCTGCCGGAAGCTACTCGGTCAGCGTCACCGACCTGAACGGCTGTCTCGAAACGGCGAGCGTCAGCATCGGCGAACCGGCGGCTTTGTTCACTGAAATCAATTTCAACAACCCAAGTTGCGACGGCGACGCCAACGGCAATGCGAGCGTGACCGTGAGCGGCGGCTCGCCGGGCTATCAATATTTTTGGAGCAACAGCGGCAGCACCGCCAACGTCGCCAACCTGGCAGCGGGGACGTATTTCGTCACCATTTCCGACGCAAACAGTTGTACTTCAATTGATTCGGCAACGCTCGTTACGCCGCCGCCGATTCAGATTGTGCTAGCGGCAAGCCCGGTGAGTTGTTTTGGCGAAAACGACGGGCAGATTATGGCGCAAGTTTCTGGCGGAAACGCTGGCAACTATGGCTACTCCTGGTCGAACGGCGGCGGGGGGCCTACCATTTCCGGCGTCGTCGCCGGAAACTACTGCCTGACGGTGATGGATGCCCAAAGTTGTTCCGCAACCGCCTGCGCTGACGTGACACAACCCACTGAAATTCAGCTTTATACCACCACGCAAAACGCCGGTTGCGACGGCGCCACGAATGGTTCGATTGACCTCTCGGTGACCGGCGGCGCCTCGCCATACACCTACGCCTGGGGCAGCGGTCAAACCACGCAAGACTTGCAAAACCTGCCCGCCGGGCAATACGTGGTCAACGTGACGGATGCCAATGATTGCATCGCAAGCACGACCGTAAACGTGAGCGAAACGGACGCCATCGTGCTGCAAATCCAGCCCGACGACGTCACCTGCAAAGGCGGCAACGACGGCAGCATCAACCTGACGGCAACCGGCGGCAATGGCATTTTCACCTTCACTTGGACGGGCCCCAACGGCTTCATTTCCAGCCTCGAAGACCCGGCGAACCTGGCAGCGGGCGACTATTTTGTGCAAGCAACCGACTCGGACGGCTGCGCCGCAACCGCTGACATCACCGTGACCGAACCAGGCACGGCGGTCGTTGCGAGCATCGCTCCGACAAACTTAATTTGCTTCGGCGCAAGCACGGGGACGGCAACTGTCTCGGCGACCGGCGGCAGCCAACCTTACACTTTTTCGTGGAGCAACAGCCAATCCGGCGCAACGGCAACTAACCTGAATGCTGCCATTTTCACCGTCACCGTCGCCGACCAAGCGGGCTGCACCGACACGGAACAGGTTGAAATTCAACAAGAACCGCCGCTTTTGGTCAACCTATCGCAAACCGCCGCCACCTGCCACGACGGCACGGACGGCAATGCCGAAATCACCAGTATCACACAAGGCGGAACACCCGTTCCGTTCAACTCGGTGACCATACAATGGAGCGTCCCAGGTCAAATTTCGCCAACGATTGGCGGCTTGTCAGGCGGTCAGAGTTACCTCGTGACCGTGACAAATGCCCTCGGCTGCCAGGTTGCCGCCGAAATCAGCATCGAAAATCCGCCTGCAGTCGTGGCTAACATTCTTTCAAAAACGGACGTGAAATGCGCAGACGGCAGGGACGGCTCGGCAACGGCGGCGGGCAGCGGCGGCGCTTCGCCGTTCACTTTCCAGTGGAGCAGCAACGCAAATAGCCAGACAACTGCAACCGCAATTGACCTTCCCGCCGGGAATTTTTCAGTCACCGTCACCGACAGCAAAGGCTGCACCGCCACCGCCAGCGTGAGCCTGAGCGAACCGCCGGGATTGGATTTACGCTTTGAAAATCAAGACATTCCGTGTTTTGGCGAAGCCAACGGCAGCAGTTTTGCCGAAGGCGAAGGCGGCGTAAAACCGTATCAATTCCTCTGGTCAACCGGCGATGCGACGCCAAAAATTGAAGACCAATCCGCAGGAGTTTATGCGCTCACCCTGACCGATTTTAACGGCTGCACGACGGTGGATTCGACGGAAATCAAGCAGCCACTTGCGCCGCTCGCTGCCGCAATTTTCCCGGAAGATGTATCGTGTTTTGGCTCGGAAAATGGCAGGATAACTATCGAGCCGAGCGGCGGGACGCCGCCGTATTTGTACAGTTTGGACGGGGTTAATTTCAATGGTTCGCCGGTGCAAATTGCCTTAGCGCCAGGCAGTTACGATGTTTTTGTCAAGGACGGGAACGGCTGTCTTTTTGACCTGAACGACGTCGTGGTGAACGAGCCGCCGCAAATCGAACTTGACCTGGGAGAGGATATTTTGGTGAATTACGGCAGCAATATCGCCATCGAACCGGATATCCAAAATACTGACCCTGAACAGTTGACCTATCAATGGACGAGCTACAATCCCCAGGTGCCACCCCTCAATCCAGTTACCCGAGTCAGCGGCTTTACCGTGATCAGCCCGACGACGGTTCGCCTCGTGGTCGCCGACAGCAATGGCTGCAAGGCGGAAGATTTGGTCAATATTTTTGTGCATGAATATCGAAGCATTCAAGTTCCGACTGGTTTTTCTCCAAATTCCGACGGCGTGAACGACCTACTGCCGGTGCATGGCAGTTCGCAAATGGTGCGGAAAATCAAGCTTTTTCAAGTTTTCGACCGCTGGGGGGAGTTGCTTTTTGAGGGTTTGGATTTTGACATCAACGATATTTCGGTGGGCTGGGACGGCACTTTTAAGGGGCAGGAAATGGCGGCGGGGGTTTACGTTTGGTACGTGGAGGTGGAGTTTGTGGATGATTCAATTGAAAGCTATAAGGGGCATACGACGCTGATTCGATAGCCGCAGGGTGACACCTGAAATTTGGATTTTTGGCGGTGAAAAATCCAAATTCCAGGTGTCACCTTTGTTCGGTAACTTTGAAGAAAAAAAATCCAGCCATGTTTCGAGATGCAGAAATAGTAGAGCCAATTCTTGAAAGTCTCTGGATGCCAGAGATAGTCGAGGAATTGAATGAGCATTTAAAAGACGAGCAGCGCCGCCGGGAGGAATTTTATGAAAAAATCCAGCCTGGCGACAAATGGGAATTCATCAATGGGAAAATAATTATGCACTCACCAGCGAAAAACAAGCACACCGATGCACGGGAAAATCTTGGCGGGATGCTGAGATTTTATGCCGATTTACACGACTTGGGAAAGGTTCATAGCGAAACTTCCTTAGTTACGCTTACCCGAAATGATTACCTGCCCGATATTGTTTTTTTCTCAAAAGAAAAGGCAAAACATTTCCTGCCAGATACCTGGAAATATCCAATTCCTGATTTTGTGATAGAAGTCCTGAGCGACAGCACGGAAGGCACTGACCGGGGCATCAAAAAAGAAGATTATGCCTTTCACGGCGCACGTGAATATTGGCTCATAGATACCGACGAACAAACCGTTGAACAATTCCTGCTCGACGAGCAAAAAAAGGAGTTTTGGCTGTTCAGCAAAAAGACTTTGCACGACAATATCGAATGCAAAGTCATCGAAGGATTGGTGTTTCCAGTTGCCGCTATTTTTGATGAAAAAGTGAAGATGGAAGTGGTGAAAGGGTGGCTAAAATGACCTAAATTAAATCACCTCGGCGACCACGAATATGCTGCCGCCGACAAAAATCAAATCATCATTTCCGGCGCATTTTTTAGCGGCAGCGAGCGCCCTTCTCACCGAAGAATATGCCTTACCATGCAAGCCCAACGCCGCCGCTTTTTCCTGCAAAACCGGCGCTTCCAGACCTCTTGGAATATTGGCTTTAGCAAAATAATAGGTCGCATTTTCAGGCAATAAAGAAAGTACAGGGCTTATGTCTTTGTCTTTCACCATGCCGAAGACGATATGCAAATGGTTGAATTTCAATTCTTTCAAGCCTTCCATTGCCAGGCGGATGCCGTCTATATTATGTGCGCTGTCGCATAAAATAGCAGGCTGTTGACTGATGAATTCCCACCTGCCGAGGAAGCCGGAGTATCTTTTCAGGTGAGCCATGCCGGTGGAAATTGACCTTTCCGAAAGTTTAAAACTTTCGGAAAGGTGGGCGCTACCGCTGAATAATTCAATGGTTTGCAGCACCGTTTGCAGGTTCTTTTTTTGATAATCTGCCAGGTGTTCGATGGCAATTTTTTCAAAAATAATATGCCCATTTTTCAGCACCCGATAAAACGAGTGCGTCTCCGATTTTTCCAATAATATGGCTTGAAAATGCTGGTCGGCGAAAAATATGGGGGCTTGCATTTCGGTGGCTTTATTTTCAAAAACCGCCTGCACCACTGGCTGCGTTTCCCCAATAACGACGGGCACTTTAGGCTTAATAATGCCTGCTTTTTCGACTGCAATTTCCGGCAAAGTTTCGCCCAAAAATTGCTGGTGGTCGTAGCCAATATTGGTAATTACACTGACAAGCGGCGTGATGATATTGGTGGAGTCGAGCCTACCGCCCAAGCCTGTTTCGATAATGGCTATATCCACTTTTTGCCGGGCGAAATAATCGAAAGCCAGCGCCACCGTCCATTCAAAAAAGGAAGGTTTAATTTCTTCAAAAACAGCCCGGTGCTTTTTCACGAAGTGGGTCACTTCTTTTTTAGGGA
Source organism: uncultured Saprospiraceae bacterium (assembly GCA_964533005.1). Classification (GTDB taxonomy): domain Bacteria; phylum Bacteroidota; class Bacteroidia; order Chitinophagales; family Saprospiraceae; genus UBA6168. Next base: position 7,672 of record CAZHLB010000082.1, on the reverse strand, counting down.
TTAAATGCCCGTCAATTTTGATGCGCTCCCGAAAATCCCGGTAGTGTGGTGAAGTGTAAAGCCCTGTTTTGTAACCATTTGCCGTGAAAATGGCGGCAAGAATATGTGCCGTAGAGCCTTTGCCATTCGTGCCAGCAATATGGATGGAAGGAAATTGGCGGTGCGGATTATTGAGATGCTCGCAGAGCGCAATCGTGTTGGTCAAATCCTTTTTAAATGCCGCCGCACCGATGCGGTGAAACATTGGCAATTGTGCAAAAAGATAATTGAGCGTTTGGCGGTAATTCACTTATTCGGATGCCAGACCTGTCAGTACGTGAAGTGCTGACAGGTCTATGCGGCTATTTCAACGCTGCTTCCAAATCGGCATATTCTTGCTCCATGAGCAGGACAAATTCATTGAACAATGCTGCTTTTTCGAGGGATTTTTCATCGCCGGAAAAGGTGGTTTCAGAAAGCGACTTTGCCAGCTTTTGCTGGCGCTCCAGGCGAGTTTTCCGGGCAGAGAGCGGCTGCTTTTTCTGCATATTTTCCACCTGGGAAATTTCCTGCCGCATGGCGTCGAGCAGCACTGTTTTCAGCACGTCAATGGAAGGCAGTTCGTTTTCTTCGAGCGCTAAATTGAAACGATATAGATGGGTTTTGAGGCTTTCAATTTCTCCCCGCTGCACTGCCAATTGGTCTTGCGGCGAGCCGGTTCGGATTGGCTGGTTTTGAGCCTGCATAAAAAATGGAAATGCGAGCAGGAAAAAGATGACGGCAATATTTTGCAGTTTCATGGAAAAGCGATTTTTTCGATGTTGAATTAGGATTTGCAGGATTTTTAAGGATATTTCGGATTGGGACGTGGGAACGTGTCAATCCGAAATATCCTTAAAAATCCTTCTAATCCTAATTCAAAAGCAAAAATAAGCAGCAATTCCTGACCAACAATAAAGCGAATGTTTACCCAAAAACATTTTCCCACTTTTATTTCAGGCGAAGAACTGGACAAGTACCTCGAACGAGGCTGGTTTCGCATGGGGCAAGCGGTTTTTACCTGCCATTTCCTGTTTTTCGAGGAAAATCTTTACTCGCCGATTTGGATGAGGTTGCCACTGGAAGGCTATGTTTTTCGCAAGAATCTGCGACGTGTGCTGGCAAAAAATGAGCGGCGATTTCGCACTTTCATCCGCCCCGCCAACCTCGACCAGGAAAAGGAAGAATTATTTGAACGATACCGCTTGCATTTCAAAGGACGGCTCGACCCCAATTTGAAAATAAACATGTTCGACAATTCGGAAACCAATATTTTTTCCAGCTATGAAATTGCGGTTTACGATGGCGAAAAATTAGTGGCATTCAGCTTTTTCGACGTGGGAAAATCAAGCATTGCCAGCATCAAAGGCGTTTACGACCACGCATATTCGAAGCATAGTTTGGGTTTGTACACGATGCTGAAAGAAATACAATTCGGGCTGGAATTGGGCTTCCAATACTTTTATCCCGGTTATATCGTGCCGGGTTATCCCCGTTTCGACTACAAATTGCGGGTCGGCGGACAGGAAGAATTGGAATTTTTCAACGTGAAATCAGGCGGGTGGCAACCATTTACGTCCTTCAGCCGGGAAAACATTCCCATCCACCAATTGTCGAACCGGCTGACGGAAATGGGTTGGGCATTATCCGATTTCGCAATTACCAGCCAGATAATGTTTTACCCGGCTTATGAAGCCAATATTTTCGGATATGCGGACGAGCGTTTTTTGGAATCGCCGCTGTTTTTAAACCTGTATTGCAATGTTTTTCCCCGCCCCCGTTTCATCATATTTTATGATTTGCACAAAGAAAAGTATGTCTTTTGCCATTGTATGCCGGTGGAGGATTTGGGCTTTTATTTTCAACATGCCATGCACTTCGACATGCTGGCAGCCCGGCATTTCCTGGACTTTATTTTGAAGAAATCATTGATTGCGGAAACGGAGGATATTCAGGAGATTTTGCGATATGCAGTGCATATTGGAAGTTTAATTAAGCCTCAGAAATACCTGGGGATTTTAAAATGATGAATGAGCTTTTGATTAGAAGGTAACTTCAGCCCGGGCTTGCATGCTGATAAAACTATCAAAGTTTTCCCCCACGCTGACGGCTGTAAAATAACCCAATCTTTTCATGTGAAGTCTTCCCGACTTCAGGGGCGGTGAGATACATTTGTGAAATCAGAAATGCCTCACCCACAAATTCCCCCGCTTCATGAATGCACGGTTACTGCTTCTTTTCCTCTCCTTGCCTGCGCTTGCCTCGGCGCAACGATTTTACACCATCGAAGAACATGGTTTTAAGGTCAGTACTTTCGCTGCTCCGCTTTTCCCAAAGCGAACTGCGCTGCCAGAGCTTTCGCAGGGAAGCCTTGATTTTTCAGGCTATTCCGTCGGCTTGTCGGTGCTGATTCCCAAGTTGGAAAGCTGGTATTGGCAGGCGGGCATTCAGTTTTCTAATTTCCGGGAGACCTACCAAAGCGGCAAACTCAACCCCGGCACGACCACGCCAGACAGCCTGCCCGACCGCTTCCGCCAGATTGATAATTTTTCCTTCCTCGACGCCAATTTCGGCTTTCGCTATTACCTGAATCCTGGCAAGCGGTTGAAATTTTTCATCCATCCTGCCCTTGCCGCCAGCTATTCCTTGACAGCCAGGCGGCTGCAAACAACGGTGTACGGAGATGGAAAAATCGAAGAATTTAAAGGCGAGCCGGAAGACGTTTCCCTGCGGAAATTCAACGTCGGCGTTCATTTTGGCGGCGGGGCGGAGTTGCTGCTGCACCCGACGGCTGCCATGTTTGTCGAGCCTGTGTTTTTTCAGCAATTCCTTCCGGCGATGGAAAAGGATGGCGGAACGAGCAGGTTTTATGCTTGGGGTATCGGCGGTGGGTTTGTTTTTAAGCTTTGAATGGAGTACTTTCAGAGAGAGAAAAAATTTTTTCAAAAATTTTTTCTCTCTCTAATTCACTCTTTCCCAGTGGTTTAATTAGGGCAAGCCTCGATGAGCGCCTCCAGCAACCCTCCCAACTCCACTGTAAAATCATGCTCCAGCGACACGCCCGTGTCCGATTTGAAAACTACGTTGCTGCCGTTGGCAACCGTCGCCAAATTTGAAATCAAAGTACCCTCCGAGCGGTACGTCCCCGATGGAATGGTCAGGTTTTCAAGCGTCAAATTGGGAATGCAAACTTTCGTCATGAAACTCTCCTCCCCGCAGCCATTCGAGCCGCCGCCCGAATAGTAGGGCTTGATTTGAACGTAAATCGTTGCGTTGTACGGAAAGTCGCCGGGCGGATTGTAGGTCAAGACATTGCCCACGTCGAAATTGTCCAAAATCTGCGTGCCACCGGGCGTTGTGCCAACGTCGAGACGGTAGCCCAACGGGTTTTCGGCGGCAGCCGACCAAGTCAAATCGGCAGTGACCGGAACATTCGTTGCCCCGTTGAGCGGGCTGGTCAAAGTGGCGAACAAAGTTTCATCAATCAGCAAATCGCAGTCATCGTCGAGCGAATTGCAGGTTTCGGCAGCGCCGGGATGGATGGCGGCATTGCCGTCGTTGCAGTCGGTGGAGTTGGAAACGTAGCCGTTCGGAGCGGTGCAATCCAAAGTGGAACTGCCTGCGTCGCCATAATTGTCGTCGTCGGCATCAGCGTAAAACGTGTTTTGAACGCCTTCATCCACCTGCATATCGCAGTCATCGTCCTCGTAATTGCAGGTCTCCGTTGCCCCCGGATGGATGGCTGCATTCGAGTCGTCGCAGTCAGAATTATCTGAAACATAGCCAGTTGGAGCGACGCAAGCGGACGTCGTACTTGTGGCATCGCCAAAGTCATCACCGTCGCCATCTTCGTAAAAAGTGTCCAGGTCGCACTCGGCAAAAACAGCGTAGCTCCTCGCCGGAATTTGAACGTTGACCGTGAAGCCGCTGCCGACCGTCACCTCGGCAGTCGTTGCGTTGCCGGTCAGGTCGAGGAAATGGTCGCCGACGTTGAAGTTGTTCCCTCCCATTCCGTCGAGGTCAGCATTGACGCCGTGCGTCACATTCAGCGGCTCGCCTGCGAAATTGATGCAAACCAGCACGTCCTTGCCCGCTGCGCCGCCTGCGAGTTGAAAAATCAAAGTAGTGCTTGGGTAGCCGCTTGTGAAAGTTTGAGTGTACGGCGTGCTGAATCGGCTCAGATAATCCCGGTGCGTGCTGCCAAAAATGTAGGCGGAGTGAACGCCCATCAATTCATCAATCTCCTCTTTCAAATTCACGTTGGGATAGTTTGGCGGCTGGACGCCAAAGTATTCCGGGTAAAACACGCAGGGCATTCCCACCTGGTTGTTGGTCAAAATGTAGGCGTAGGCAAGCATCGGGTCGTTCAGCACCGGCTGCAAAGTATCCCGGTAATCGTGGTTGTTGACGAAGGTAATTGCATTGAAACCACCCATTCCCGCTCCGTCCACCATGCCTGAGTTAAAAACATTGCGGGCGTCGTAGCCAAACAGGTCGCAGGCATTTTTCAAAGCTCCCCGCAGGGCAAAATCAAACGCCCGCACGTCCACGTTGGCAATGGTGCTTGCGTTCATGTGCGCTACGACGCTGTCCACCCAACTTCTCAAAGCCACCGGGTTGCCGTCGAAAAACTCGCCGACGACCATGCCGGGATGAATAGGCGTCGCCTCATCGTCCAAATCGTCGAGCAGGTCGCCCACGAAGGCGGGCGGGAAATGTTTGACCGCATCCATGCGGTAGCCTCGAATGCCGGCATTGTTCCAAAGCCATTTCGTCCAATCGAAAAGCGCCGTGCGGGTGCCGGTAACGTTTTGGTCGTAATCGTAGAAAAACCAGAGCCAATCCCAGTCGCCTGCGAGTTGCGTGGGATTGCCGTTGGGCTTGAAGTTCAGGTAGTTCATCGAGCCTTGCCCGCTGGGCATGGCGGTGAAATCGGTGTAGGTCTGGGCTTTGATTTCACTTTGAATATCCATGCTGCGGGAGGCGCTCCAAAGCCCCACGACGTAGTGGTCGGAATAGTTGCCGTTGGTGTTGGCGAGGTAAATTTTGAGGGTGTCCCCGGCTGCGTTGAAATCGCTGGCGGACAAAGTCAATTTGAACTCGTCAATGCCGCAAAAGCCTGAGCATGAAGTGCCTACGTTGTCAATCGTTGCAACGATGTTCCTGCCCAATTGAATGGTCGCCGGGTCGAATCCTTGCCCACAATCCCCGCCGCCGTTGGGTTCCGTCTCTGTCAAGTCGGGCAAATTTTGCCAGGCAACCTGGTTGGTTTCCATGTAAACCTTGTATTGCTTGCCAAAAAAATTGGAGTGCTTCGAGGCGGAGCGGATTTTAAAATAATAGTCGCCTGCCCCGTTGCCGCTTGCCCCGCCGAGCGGCAGGTAAAAACGAACCCGGTCGGAAGGGAAGGCATTGTCGCCGTTGTTGATTTTTGTGCAGGTCATGTTTTCAATCCAGCCTTCCACGGCGCCGTTGTTTTCCGGTTTGCCGCCGTCCCGGTGGTTGTACACGACGTCCGCCACTGCATTGATTCCCAGGGAATTGAGGTTGGAAATCAGGTCATTCACGTCGGTGCGGGTGCCAAAGCCGGTTGCGCCCAAGCCGTATTCGCCGAGGTCGTACAAATCCTTCGGGTCGTAGCCGTTGCTGCAATTGCCAAAACTCGCCCTCGACAGCGGCGGCAGCCAGAGGTAGGTGAAGCCGCCGGAGTCAATCGCTGCTGCTTGTCCATTGAGGACGTCAGCCCAGGTTTGGGTGGCGTTTCCGCAATTGGCGGGCATTTTTGGGTAGTCCCAATACCAGCCTTGCAACATGAAGTCTTGTGCTTGGAGAATGCTTGCGCTCAGTAAAATTGATAGCGTGATGTTCAAGTATTTCATGACTAAGTGGTTATAGACCAGCTGTTTAGCCTATCTGACTGAGCTGGCTCAGTCAGATAGGCTAAACAGCTATTTTTTCGATTCAAGACTGCTATTTCGTAAGCTTGATTCGCTTCCTCCCCGAAGTCCGCTTCTCGTGCCGCCGCACATATTCCTGAAAAAGCGCCTCTTGCTCCTCCGGCGGCAGTGGCAAATTTTCATCGTAAAAACCAGCCGCCTTCCGCTGCCGGTAGGTTTCATACAAAGTCACGGCGCAGGCGACCGAGATGTTCAGGCTCTCCGCCATCCCAACCTGGGGAATGATGAAATTGCCATCCGTCATTTTTAAAACCGGCTCGGAAATGCCGCTGTGCTCGTTGCCAAAAAGGAAAGCAGTGGGCTGCGTCAAGTCCAATTCGTGCAAACCCTTCGCCCCCTCGCCGAGCCATGCCGCCAATATCCGGTGGCAATTTTGCCGCACCCGCTCGAAGCATTTTTCAGGGTCAATGTAATAATGCACGTCCATCCATTTCCGTGTGCCCATCGAAGTGCGTTTGCCTGCTACGATATAGTCCGTTTGAAGGTGCGCTTCGGTGTTCAGCACAAAAACTTCCCGCACTCCCACGCTGTCGCACGAGCGCATCACCGCACCGATGTTGTGCATGTCGGTCACGTTTTCCAGGATGACCGTCAAATCCGGCTGGCGGCAAGCGGCGACCCGGCGAAATTTTTCCAAACGACTGGGATTCAAAGGAATGATGAATGATGAATGATGAATGATGAATGATGAATGGTTGGGACGTCCCAACCATTCATCATTCATCATTCATCATTAATTCCACCCGCCTGCCTGCGCTGCCGCTGGCAGAGATGGTGTGAAACTTCATTTCGACCTGGCTGCGGCGCACCCCATTGTCAATCAGATAGCGGCGGACATTTCTCGCCCGCATTTCGGCGAGGTCAGAATTGGGCACTTTTTCTTCCTCCGTGCTGGCGTAGGCAGTGATGAGCAGACGCTTCGTGGGATTGCTGCGAAGCAAGGCTCTCAACTTGTCGAGGGTGGTTTTGGCAGCAGTGCCTGCATCTTCCAGCTTGTATTCCCCCGACGGAAAGTGAAGGGTTTTGACATCTGCCGATTGTACGCTGGAGCTTTTTTCAGGTGCTGGTTCAGACGGTTGGCTTGCAGGCACGGGCTCTACGGCAATTGCCTCGGAAATTTCTGTTGGCACCGCCTGGCTTTCTCCTTCCTTTTCAAAAAAAGTAAAAAACACGCCGCCGAGCATCTGGTCGCCCGCCACCAAAACATTGTCCACCTGGATGCCGATGGTCAGGATGCTTCCCTCCGAAACGCCTTTTTTCAGGAGTGCCGATTTGATGGCTTCCGCTCTTGCCAAGCCGAGGTTGGGGTAAGGGGTTTTATTTCTTTCGGTTTTGGCGTAGTTGCCGGTCAGGGTGAGTTGCAATTCAGGATGTTGGCTTAAAAAATCAGCCACCGCCTGGAAAAGCGTGTCGTTATCCTCCGGCAAATCAGGGTCGGCGCTCGAAAATGGGAAGGAAAACGAGCGGGCAGCATCGAATTTGAACCCTTCGCCGCTCACGGAAAACCCTGGCGCACCTGCATTCCCGGCAGTTTCTTCCCGGTAGGAATCGGTCAGTTGCCAAGTCCAGACTGCCAGCCAGAGCAGGCAGGCAATTCCTAAAAGCGGTGCGAGGTACTTGCTCATTTCTTTTTAGACTTTGAGACGCGAGGAGGATGGGAACGCGGATGACGCGGATTGGGCGGATTTACACGGATT
>CAZHLB010000081.1:0-14229 GCA_964533005.1 uncultured Saprospiraceae bacterium | reverse complement strand
ACCACTACCTGCACTAATTACAGCCTTTCAATTAAGGACGAAATGGGGCATGAAGGTACTGTTTATGCCTCCCTTGCTCCAACGTGGAGCATCTCCGGCGGTATCGGCGTGGAAACGGAAACAGAGTTTGAGACCATTGCCCACATTTCGGATATTTTAAAATACACCACCACCCAAACCTCCGACTCGACCACGCAAATCTGCGTAACCAATTTAGAAAGGATTTCCACTTCGGACGCTGACCTTATCGTCGGGGAGCAAGGTGGCGACGTGTTCATGGGAAGTGCCGTGAACATTACCTTTGACGAAGCCGACCTCTTGAAATTTAACGAAAGCTCCTGCTCGTATGAGACCGGGGAGGCACTTTCTGCTTCGCTGGACTCCTTCTCGACGACCTACGTGTTTTCCGAATACTTCATCAACAGCTACGTGATACCGGAGCTGGAATTGATAGATACGGACTCGGCAAAGGCTGCCATAAAACAATGGGACCGTATTCTTGCCCACAATGATAATTTGAAATTGCAGGCTGTCTCGACCGGCAAAAACATCTCTTTCGATGCCGGTGTGGTCTATGAGTTTTCTGAAAGTTTCGACACGACAACAAGCTCCTCGCTCGTGGTAGAAAGTTCGTTGGATTGGACCTTGGATACTGAATTTGGGGCTTTGATTGGAGGCATAGGAGGTACGCTCGGTTATGAATTTACCTGGAATATCGGTGATGTTACCACCACCGAAACGGTCGAGCAAGACGTTACCACCATTGGTTATACGCTGTCAGACGACGACCCGGGCGACAATTTCAGCGTAGATGTGCTGAAAGATAAAATTTACAGCACCCCTGTTTTTCGCCTGAAAAGCGGTCAGTCCTCCTGCCCGTACGAGCCGGGCACCCAAGCTCGCGAGAGCGTCTATTTACAAGTGGACAATACCTCCGCTGTGGACGTGCCGTACAACGAAGCTGCCGTTTTCAACTTTACCCTCCACAACGACAGCAGGACCGACGAGCAATGGTCGTACCTGCTTGCCCTGGGTCCCGAAAGCAACGTGGATGGGGCTATCGTCAAAGCCAACGGAGCGCCGTTGACCGTACCGGTGCTCTACGAAGTGCTGCCCGGCGAGCCGCTCAACGTGGTCGTGACCGTCGAGCGGGGTCCCACTGCCTTCGTTTACGATAGTCTCGAAATCGCCTGGTACTCGAAATGTGAGGACGCCCGTGCCACCGCGCTCGGCTTCTCGCCCGACACGCTCTGCGCTCCATCATTCCCGGCGAGCGCCTGTTTTTACACCAACAAATTGCTCAACGTGTATTTCCAGGAGCCGTGCAGCCCCGTTGACATCGGCTTCCCCGAACCGGGTTGGGTGCAAACCAACTCCGACAACGACACCGTGTCCATCAGCCTCGACAGCTACGACGAAAACGACCCCGACCTCAATTTCATCCGGGTGCAGTATCGCCGCTCGCAAGGCAACGGCGATTGGATAAACATCGCCGACGTGCCCAAGGCAGCACTGGGAACGTTCTTTACAAAGGTGCCGTGGGACACCGATGGGCTTTCCGACGGACTGTACGAAATCAGGGCGTTCACGCAGTGTTTCGGCACTGGCATGGAGTCGGGCATTTCGCACGTCATCGAGGGCAAAATCGAGCGGGAGCCGCCTTCCATTTTTGGCGCCCCCGAACCGGCGGACGGCGTGCTCAGCCCAGGCGACGAAATCAGCGTCACTTTCAACGAGCCGATTCTCTGCGATTCGCTTTTTAAGGCGACCATCCTCGACGGAAACAACAACGTCGGTTTGTACAACACCCGCACCGACAAGCTGGTGGATTTCACCCTCTCGTGCAGCGGCGACAAAATCGTGCTGGTACCCAACGTGTCGAATCAAGCGATTGAGAATGACATACTTCTGGTGAAATTGAAAAGCGTGAAAGACCTGGTTGGCAACGCTATGGATAGTGCGAAATGGGAGTTTTTCGTAGACAGAAACCCCCTGCGCTGGCAAACCCCCAACCTCGTTGAGTCCAAATACGACGACGAAGCCAAGACCATTTACCGAACCATCGTCAACACCGGCGGCTCGTCGCAGAGCTACGATTTGACGGGCATTCCCGCCTGGGTCAACGTCTATCCGACGGAGGGGACGCTGCCGCCGGGGCAGGTGCAACTGGTCACTTTCGAGTTCGGCGACGACCTGGTCAACGGGCAATTTTCGGACACCATTTTGATGGAAGCCGCCCTTGGCGACGAGCCCTTGCCCATTCATTTCCGCAATCTCTGCCGCCCGCCCGCCTGGGAAATCAACCCCGCCGACTTCGACTTCAGCATGAACCTCACGGTGGAACTGGACATCGAAGGCACCCTGTCGAAGGATGAGCAGGACATCGTAGCTGCTTTCGTGGACGGTGAACTGCGGGGCATGGCTTTCGTGGAGCACTTCGTCGTCGGAACGCAACTCGACACTTTCGAGGTCTTCCTCACGGTGTACGGCAACTCGTTATCGGGCGAGGAAATCACGTTCCAAATCTGGGACGCTGACAAATGCCTGCTCTACGGCGACGTGAAGGAGAAGTTCCCCTTCGTTCCCAACGGCATCGAAGGAGCGCCCAACGCACCCGTCACGCTGCACACGAACAACCTGCTGCTGCGTGAAATCCCGCTGCACGGCGGCTGGAATTGGATAAGTTTCAACCTCGCCTTCCCCGACCCTGCCATCCATCCGGCGCTGGCGAGCCTCGCCCACCCGCAAAATGACGTGATAAAAAGCCAGACCGCTTTTTCAAGTTACGTGGGCGCTCCGGTCAACGGCTGGGCAGGCAGCCTCGCCACGCTCGGCAACCTGGAAATGTACCAATTCCGGGCGGACGTGCCCGACACGATTACCATGCTCGGCAATCCGATTGACGTGCCAAACACGCCCATTTCGGTCGTGCCGGGCTGGAACTGGATTGGCTACCTGCCGCAAAATCCGCTGCCGGTGGACGACGCTTTGGCATCGCTGACCCCGACCAACGACGACGTGGTGAAAAACCAGACAGCCTTTGCGCAGTACGTCGGAGGCTTCGGCTGGCTCGGCAATTTGCATTTCATGCAAGCGCCCGAAGGCTATCTTTTGAAGGTGGCAAACGCCGGGACGTTGAGCTATCCCGACCATTTCACCGGCGGAGGCGGCAATGAAAACCTGATGAAAAGACCTGTCAGCACTTCAAGTGCTGACAGGTCTGGGTCGGGCGAAAGACCTGTCAGCACTCAAAGTACTGACAGGTCTGGGCTGAACTTCTCACCCTGGTCGGTCAACCCGGCAGATTACGAACAGACCATGATTTTGATAGGCATGTCAGCCGAAAACGGCGAAAACGCCACCCGGGAAGGCTTGACGCTCGGCGCATTTGTCAACGGCGAAGTGAGAGGCGTCGCCCCGGCTACCTACGTCGAGCAGCTTGGCAAGTGGCTGTTTTTCATGACGATGTACGCCAACCAATCGGGCGAGCCGCTCACGTTCAAGCTGCACGACGCCGAAAACGACGCCATCGCCGACTTGCAGCAGGGACTGGTTTTCACCGCCGACGACCTGGTGGGTTCGGTGCTGGAACCGATGCCGTTCACGCTGCCGCCGAGCGCCGCCGGTGAACTTTTCGCCGAGCAAACCCGCCTGCTCGTGCAGCCTAATCCGTTCAAAAACAGCACGTTGCTGAGCTACGAAGCTGCCGCCGCAGGCGAAGTGACGCTGACGGTGACCGATGCGCTGGGCAGGCTGGTGGAAAGATTGGATTGGCAAATCGCCGCCGGACGGAACACCCTCGAATGGAAAGCCGAAGGGCAGCCGGGAGGGGTGTATTTTCTGAAAGTGGGGGCGGTTTGCAGGAAAGTGGTTTTGGATAGGTAGCACAGTGGCAGCCGGGAGGGGATAGCCCTGCCTCGAATTTTCATATTGGAAGAGGTGAAAATTCGAGCGGCGCTTGCCCTTCCCGGCAGCCACATTGCAGGCTTCGGCATCCACCTGATGCCGGGCAGAGAAGCTCGAAAATTAAATGTTTTCATTACCCGGAGAGGCAGCGGTGCCGGTGTTTCCGGTTGCCCTCCGGTTTTTTTGAAAACAACAAACTGCAACATCACAAACCACAGGATGCGAATAGACAAGTCTATGGTCTTCCCAATAAAAAGATGATTCAACATGAAAACATTTCATCTCCCAGTCCTTGTCAGCAGCTTATTGCTGACCGCCAATTTCCTGACCGCACAGGTCACCAACAACCTCCAACTGCCCACCAGCGTCAACAGCACCGGTGCAGCACCGGATGCCAGCGCCATACTCGACGTCAGCGCCAACAACAAAGGCATCCTCGTGCCTCGCATCACTTCGGCGGAGCGGGTAGCCATAGTCTCACCCGCCACTGGTTTGCTCGTTTTTGACACGACGACGGGCGGTTTTTGGTTTTACAACGGAACTGCGTGGCTGAACCTTTCCGTCCACCAAACGCTGGCGGACGCCAACAACGACACCAAAATACAGGTGGAAGAAATGCCCGACGAGGACATCATCCGATTTGATATTTCCGGGGCGGAGTTTGGGAAAATGGACGGCAAGACTTTTCACCTCCACGCTGGTAACAGCCTGTTTATTGGTAATAATGCAGGTCAAAATGCTGACGTAAATTACAATAACACCTTTCTGGGAGTAGATGCGGGCGCTTTAACCACGACTGGTTCTCAGAACGTATTTGTGGGAACTGAAGCCGGTAAAAACAATACGGGTGGTGTTAATAGTACTTTTGTAGGTTACCAAGCCGGATTTAATAATAATACCGGTATTGAAAACACCTTTATTGGCAGATGGGCGGGCAGGGGAAATACCACCGGCATAGGAAACACTTTCATCGGCAAAGAAGCAGGGTTGAATAACACCGATGCGCAGTTCAACACTTTTGTAGGGAAAGAAGCAGGCAATCTGAACAATACCGGGGACAACAATACATTCATTGGAGAAAGGGCAGGGAATAACAATGGGAATGGCAGCAACAATACTTTCCTGGGTAAGCAGGCGGGAACTAACAATGTCAGCGGTTCAGGGAATGTTTTTCTGGGGTTTATGGCGGGCGCCAATGAAACGGGAAGCAACCGGCTTTACATCGAAAACTCCAGTTCTTCCTCTCCCTTGATATATGGAGAGTTTGACAATAACAGGGTGGGCATCGGCACGAACACCCCCGCTACCCCGCTCGACGTGAACGGCGCAACCCGAACGATAGGACTGACCACCACCAGCATCTCCGCTCATGACAACGGAGTGGGCAACCGCACCGTCATCATGTACGGAGGCAACGGTGACCAATGGCTCAATTTCAGGAGAGGAGGCAACCCAACCGGGGTCGCTGGTATGATATTCTCCGACCATTCCGGCGAGCACCATTTCCTGTACAACAATGGCGACTACCTCGATTTCAAATACTCCACCGAAGCTTCGGACGACCCGGACGTCAACCATGCCAGCGTTGTAACTCGCCTGCGCCTCAGGAACTCGGACGGCAATTTCGGCATCGGGCGCAGCCCCGTCACCAACAAACTCGAAGTGGAGGGCGACGCCTCCAAATCCTCCGCCGGCGACTGGTTAGCCAACTCCGACGCCCGTTTGAAAAAGAACATCCGGGCGCTCAACTCCCAACTGATGTTGCAAAGCCTGCTCGCTTTGCAGGGCATAGCCTACGAATGGGACGACGACAAGACCGGCTCGAAAAGACCCGATGGCATCCAGTACGGCTTTACGGCGCAGAACATCCAAGAAGTGTTCCCGACGCTGGTGGAGGAGGATAAATTGGGCTATTTGCAAACGGCTTACGGCACGTATGATGCGATGACGGTGGAGGCGATAAGGGCGCTGCACGAGGAGATTGAAAAATTAGAGACTGAAAATGCAGCGCAGCAGGCGGAGATTGAACGGCTGTGGAAAGTAGAAGGGCAACTTGACAAAATCACCGCCGCCCTCGCAGGAGCAGGCATTTCTGTAGAAAAATAGCCTTCCCAAAAGAAGCGGAAACAAGCCGTTGCCAACCGGAATTTGAAAGTTAGCTTTGAGCATCTGTTCACCGCTAAATTTCAAAGGATGAAAACAGCCAACTTCTTTCCGCTTTTTCTCTGCCTTTTTCTCACCCCTCTCATTTCCCAATCCTGATGTCGCAAGCAGCATCCCACCTGTTGTGCGCCATCCTTTTCTTTTGCTGCGCAATGCCGGGGCTTTCCTTCGGTCAGGAACTGCGTTTCCAAAGGTTCACCATACAGGATGGCCTGTCAAATGACGGCACGTATTGGCTGGAAAGCCTCATTCAAGATAGGGAAGGCTTTATGTGGTTCACCACCTTCAACGGACTGAACCGCTTCGACGGGAAAGATTTCAAAAAATACCAGTACGACCAAAACAACCCGAAGGGTTTGGGCAACAACCTGACCACCGCCATTTGCGAAGCAACGGATGGCAGGATTTGGGTCGGCACCAACTCTGGCATCTATGTTTTCGACCCGCAGACTGAGGCGTTTGACTTGTTGCGACACGACCCAACCAATCCCCACAGCCTCTGCGGCAACGACATCAATTTCATCAAAAAAGACCGGGACGGGAATATGTGGGTAGGCACCGGCGCCGATGGCGTGTGCCGCTGGTCGAAACAGACGGGCGAATTCAACGATTTCGGTGGTTATTTCGGTTCTGCACTGTCCTTTTTCCAACAAAAAAACGGAACAATCTGGGTAGGCGACTTCCAAGGCTTACATCACAAAGTGGATGGCAAAGATGAATTTCGAAGAATAGATATTCCTGAAGATTATAATCGGAGAAATTTTCATAAAACCTCCGGCATCGCTGAACTGCCCGACGGGAGCCTCCTCATCACTTCAAGGGATTTCGGCCTTTGGACGTATAACCCCAAGACGCAGGAATTTGCCGATTTGTCCCAGTCTTTTAAATCCAGCATCCTTTACGCACCAAACTGCCTGTTTGCAGACGTGGAGGGTAAAATCTGGATGGGCGGCGTGGGAGAAGTATTTTGTTACGACCCGGTAACTAAGGAATTTAAAGTGTCTCGCCACAGCGAAGAAGCCCCTGCCAGCGTGCCCATGTTCGGCCTTGCCAGCGGTTATTTTGATGCAGCAGGCAGCCTTTGGTTTGTAACGTCCGGTGGTGGCGTCATTGTGGCACATTCGCCGAAGCCTCCGTTTGAAAAAGTGGGGAGTATATATCCCGGCGAGGTCATCCGGCTGGACGAGGAACGGCTACTGATTAACGGTTATGCCCAACGGGGCATCATGGACGCCCGGCGGGGAACATTGACAACTACCGGAATCCCAGCCAGTTTGACCAATACCTGGACTGAAAGCCTGGCGCTATCTGGCAAGAATGAATTTTGGGTACAGCAAAAGGGCGAATCTCACGTGAAGGTTTTCAATTTAACCACCGGCGAAACCTGGCAAGTGCCGGGCAGGGTAGGCTGGCTCCGGGCGGGGCCGGATGGGCGGATATGGTCGGGCTTCAAGTATTTTGACGAAGCCGTAAACCAGTGGGTGAACGTGTATCCAAAAATGGAGGGGTTGCCCGATTCGGCGCAGGTGGGTCGGGCCGTTGTGGACATTCATTTTTCAGCCAGGAATATCGTCTGGTTGGCAACTAATACGGGCATTTTTCAATACAACCTCGAATCGAAGCAAGGCAAAAAATATCCATTGTATCCCGGCGACAAGCTCTCGGCGGAAGTGGTCCACAAAATTCATCCGGGGCAGGCTGGCAGGTTTTACCTCATCACCTCCAATGGGATGAGCATGTACGACCCTGCCAGCGACCGTTTTTTGAGCTTCAACGAAAGCAATGGCCTCTTGCACAACCAGGTGACCTCGGTGGTAGAGGATGCCGACGGCAATGCATGGATTGCCACGACAAGGGGAATGCACCGGCTCGATTTGGCAACTCGCAGGTTCACCAATTACGACATCAACGACGGTCTGCCGGGAGTCAATTTCAACTTTCAAAGGGCATTCCGGGACGATGCCGGGTTTTTGTATTTTTCCATCAATGAAGAATTGATACGCTTCCACCCGGACAGCCTGCACCCCAAAGAATACGTGGCGCCTGTCCATTTGCTCGATTTTTTCCTCAACCACAAAGTAGTCCGGACTGGCGAGAGCGATTCATTTTTAGAGCGGCAATTGCGTTTCACAAAAGGAATCCCATTGCGGCACGACCAGTCGGATTTTGGCTTCAGCTTCATTATGCCTGTTTTTTACAAAGCCGGGGAGGTGGAATATTTTTACCAACTGTCGCCCTACGACGAAGACTGGAAAAGCGCAGGCACGAGCAGCGAAATCCATTACACCAATATGTCGCCGGGCAACTACAACTTCCGGGTGAAAGCCAAAACGGCGGATGGGTTTTGGAGCAAAAGCGAGGCGAGCGTCAGTGTCCACATCTCCCCGCCGTTTTACCGCACCTGGTGGGCTTATCTTTTCTATTTTTTTGCCGCCGGAAGCATGCTTTTCGGTATTCGCCGCTTCGAGCTGCGGCGGCAATCAGTGAAAGCCGAAGCCAAACGGTTGGCAGAACTCGACACGCTCAAAACCCGCCTCTACACCAACATCACCCACGAGTTCCGCACCCCGCTCACCGTCATCATGGGCATGATTGACAACATCCGGGGGCACGACAACGAGCGGAAGCTCATCCAGCGCAACAGCAAAAACCTCCTGCGCCTCATCAATCAATTGCTCGACCTTTCCAAGCTCGACTCCGGCACCATGAAAATGGACGTGGTGCAGGGCGACATCATCAACTACCTGCAATACCTCACGGAATCCTTCCATTCGATGGCGCATGAAAAGAAGGTGGGGCTAACCTTTTATTCCGAAATGCCTGAATTGGTCATGGATTTCGATGAGGTGAAAATGCAGCACGTCATCTACAACCTGCTGTCCAATGCGCTGAAATTCACCAAAGCGGGCGGCAAGGTCGTGCTGCACACCAATCAGGTGGAGCGAAATGGGCAGCCATTTTTGAAGCTGAAAGTACAGGACACGGGCATCGGCATCCCGGAGGGGCAGTTGGCGCATATTTTCGACCGCTTCTTTCAGGCTGATAATTCCAGTACCCGAAAGGGCGAAGGCACGGGCATCGGCTTGGCGCTCACCAAAGAGTTGGTCGGGTTGATGGGCGGCAGTATTTCCGTTAAGAGCGAGGTTGGAAAAGGGACAACTTTTACCCTGTTGTTTCCCGTCAGGCTGGCTACGGGCACGCCCAAACCCCAGCATGAATTTCAATCCTCCCGAAGCCTCGCCCCGGAACTCGTGCCTGATTTGCCCGCCCCGAAGATTGCCGGGACAGTTGATGGCAAAGAAGCTTTGGGCAATGGTAAACCCGTCCTGCTGCTCATCGAAGACAATGCCGACGTGACCACTTACATCATTGGCTTGCTGAAAAAGGATTACGAAATCCTGACTGCGCCGAACGGGCTTGCCGGTATTGAAATGGCATTCGAGACCATCCCCGACATCATCATCAGCGACGTGATGATGCCGGAAAAGGACGGCTATGAAGTTTGTGAGACCCTGAAAAACGACGAGCGCACGAGCCACATACCCATTATTTTATTGACGGCAAAGGCGGAAGAATCAGACCGCATCACGGGCCTCCGCAAAGGGGCAGATGCGTATTTGATGAAGCCCTTCAACAAGGAAGAGCTATTTGTGCGGCTGGAAAAACTGGTGGAACTGCAGCGGACTTTGCAGTTGCGGTATGCCGGGGATAGATTTCCGAAATCTTCAAGATTTCGAAAATCTGATACAGAACCCCTCGAACCCACCCTCGACGACCTATTCCTCCAGAAGCTCCAAATCACGGTCATGGAACACCTCGACCAAGCTGACCTCGGCGCTGAAGAACTCAGCCGTACCGTCCACCTCAGCCCATCGCAACTCTACCGCAAAATGAATGCCCTCACGGGCGAGCCGCCCAATGCTTTCATCCGAAAAATACGCCTGCACCGGGCGATGGAACTGTTGAAAACCACCAGCCTGAACATCTCCGAAATCGCTTACGACACCGGCTTCAACGACCCGAATTATTTTTCGAGGGCTTTCCACAAGGAGTTTGGAAAAGCACCGAGCGAGTACCGCAACTGATTGACTATCTTTTGGTTGCGCCCTTTCCTTTCGCCTGCCTGCGAAATTAGTCCTATCCTTTTTTAGCCTTTTGCGAATCCTGTCCAGCCTTTTGCGAAACGTGTGCGGGTGGTTGGGCGGAGCTTGCCTACACCTTTGGGCTATCAAAAGGATTTTTCCTTTTTTATTCAATCACAAAAAAATCGAGGCTGTATCATAAGTCCACCCCCCCAGATTTCGCAGATAATCGCAGATGCTTTTCGAGGATTTTCAGAAAAAAAACTTGCGAACATTTGTCAAATCTGCGGGAGGTGGACTTGTGATACAGCCTCAAAAAATCAAAATCAATGAAAGCACTGCCTAAGTCTTCCATCTGGACATTCGCACTGTTCACCCTCATGTTGAGCTTGGCTCAATATGGTTGCGACATTAAACCTGCCCCTGATGCCGCTGACCCGTCGGGCCCAACCGAAACAACGGAAGCCGCATCAAAATTTACCCCTGCCCAATTGGCTATGCTGAAAAAATGCATGGGAAAAGGGTATCGGGCAGAACTGGATTACGCCGACATAGGTGATGTATCCTTGCCCTTGTTCGACCCTGAAAAATTAGCGGAATGTACCAATATTCAACTGACCGGCACCTACGATGAAAGCATCGTAGAAGGAAGTACCATCAAAGATTACAGCAGCAAATTGTCGGCATCCGTGGGGGTAAGCGGAAGTGCCGGCATGTTCTCGGCAAGTGTGAGCACCAGCTTCAACTCTGAGGCATACGAAAGCTCGGAAAACTCCTTTTACACCCTTAAAAAGGTCTATCATTATTATCGCCTTGACCTTGATATGGAGCGGGCCACATTGCTTCCACAGGTTAAAGCTGATATAGACAATATGCCGCCAAACCAATTGTTTGACAAATACGGCACTCACTATGTCAAGTCAGCATTCATTGGCGCCAGGGTTGTTTTGAATACTTACATCAACAAGTCCGAATATTCAAATGCAACGAATTTTTCAGCTTCTCTAAAAGCGTCGTACGGGGCTGTGTCGGGGGATGCTTCTGTCTCGACCGACACGGAGGAAAGCACCAGGAAGTTCAGCAGCAATTCCAGTTTGCAGATATACGGAGGCGACCCTTTATTAAGCGGCAACATCCTCAATGGCCTCGGCAACAAGAAACAAAACTATGATGCATGGGTCGCCAGCACAAAAGTGGTTGATGGCCATACTTTGGCTGATTTTGGCAATCAGGGCCTGCAGGCAATCTCCGATTTGGCAAGTACACCTGCCAGACAAGCCGACCTAAAAAAGGCGCTCAACGAATACTTGGAAAGCAAAGGAACACCGCTGCCGGTGCCCAAGACTTTGGTGAAAAAGAACAGTGTCTTTGGGTTACAGTCAGCAGATAGCCGTTGGGTATCCATCCCGCTTTTCAAAGGTTTTGTCGGGGGCGCAGTCTATTACCCGTTGGTCGTGGGCACCGAAAATGTCGCCGGGTTTTTCACATTCGAGCCTTCTTCCTCTGAAAAAATAATGCACGGCGCCAATGTTACCATCCGGTTTGTGGCGGACAAACTGTATCCTCACTGGAACGAAGGGAAAACGGAGGTAGAACAAAATCAGGACTGGTTGAAAAAGAACTTTCTGAAAGTTGGAGGAGGCATAATCCCTCATGCCCATTATTGGGACAACAGCAGCGACTGCAACTGGGTCATCCAAAAAGTAGATGGGAGAGACGGTGACCCGATTTTCGATGGGGATCAAGTGTATATCTATCACTCGAACCAAAAAAAGTATTTGACCATGTACAGTGTCGGCGGGACAGCCCTTGGCGTACAGGAACTGAAAGATGCCGATAAAGGCTCGGACGATAAGGAGTTCAAGTGGAAAATCCGCTTGGTAAAATTCAATGCCGCTGCGGGCATTGCTTCAAATTAAGCCCATCAACTTTACTGCTGCCACCCCCTCCCGACCACAGCCCCCGACGTATCAGGGGTGTGGACGGGGGGGCAAATAATCCAAGTTGTGGCCCATAGCCCCAGCGGGGCGGCCACTTGGATTAAATACTTGCCAATTTCATTCACCTTTTAAATTTTTCATCAAATGAAAACAATCCTTTCAATCCTCGCACTGGCAGCCTGCTGCCTGTTTTTCAACACTGCCCAAGCCCAGAACGGCTACGTCATCGTGGACTACATGAAGGTCAAGCCCGGCATGTACGACAAGTACCTCGAATGTGAAAAAGCGTGGAAGACCATCCACCAGAACCGCAAGGCGCAGGGCAAAATCAAAGATTGGTGGGTCGAAGAGGTGATGTTCCCGTCGGGGACAAACGCCGAGTATGGTTTCCTCACCATCGTTTCCGTGAAAGACTGGGACGCTGTCGGCCACCTCTGGGACAACTGGGAAGCCGAACAAAAAGCCCTGCCCGCCAACATCAAGTCCCTCGTCGAAAACACGAACTCGTACCGTGACCGGGTGAAATCCGAAATCTGGCGGGAAGTTGATTTCATCGCCAAAAAGGATTTAAAGGCAAATTATGTCGTCGAGAACTTCTTCAAAGTGCCCCCCGGCGGCTGGGACGACTACATGGAAATGGAGACCCGCTTCGTGAAGCCTGTCCACCAAAAGAACATTGACCTGGGCAACCGGGCAGGCTGGTTGCTGACCGTGATGATTTCGCCACAAGGCCAAGACCAGCCCTACGACTGCTCCACCGTTGACCTCTACGGCAAATGGGAGGACATGGACAACGAGCAGGACGGCAAGGCTTGGGAAGCCATCTATCCCGGCATGAGCGATGCGCACGTCGGCAAGCGCATCGAAGCCACCCGGACGCTCGTGCGCTCGGAAATCAGGCGGTGGGTCATGGGGACGGAATGAGGTATGAGGGATGAGGGATGAGCAAGGCTGCATCCCTCATCCCTCATCCCTAAAACTTAATGTTTTCATACCCGGAGCGGCAGCCGTGCCGGCATTTTCGGTTGCCCTCCGGTTTTTTGAAAACAACAAACTGCAACATCACAAACCACGGGATGCCAATAGACAGGGCTATTGGCATCCCAAAAAAAACGATTCATCATGAAAACATTTTACCTTCCAATCCTTGCCAGCTTATTGCTTACCGCCAATTTCCTGACCGCACAGGTCACCAACAACCTCCAACTGCCCACCAGCGTGAACAGCACGGGCAATGCCCCCGACCCCAGCGCACAGCTCGACGTGAGCGCCAACAACAAGGGCATGCTCGTGCCCCGCATGACCTCCGTGGAGCGGGCAGCCATCGTCTCGCCCGTCAACGGCTTGCTGGTCTATGACACCGACACCAACAGCTTTTGGCATTTCAACGGCACGGCTTGGGTAAACTTAACCACTGCGAGAACCTTGCAGGACGCCGACGGCAACACCAAAGTGCAAGTAGAAGAAAGCCCCAACGAAAACATCATCCGCTTCGATGTCAACGGCAACGAAGCCATGGTCATTGACCCTACGGGGAGGGTGGGCATCGGGACAAACGCACCCGGACAGAAATTAGACGTGCGTGGCAGCGGCACAGACGGTGCTGCTTTGCTGTCGTTGGGCAACGAAGACCTCTCCCACAAAATGCTCATCTTTCCCGGCAGGCAGAACGACCCCAACCCCTACATTCATTGGAAGGGCGGCGACCCTCTGCGTTTTACCACCGACGAGGGCGGTTGGTCGGAAAAAATGAGGATTGACGGCAGTGGCAAAGTGGGCATCGGGACAGCCACACCGGACGCACTGCTGGACATCGAAGGTGGTGCTTTGCTGGCACAGGGCATCACAGGCACTACGCCCGTTTCAGGCGCAGGCACTCGACTGATGTGGATACCGGAGAAACGGGCCTTTAGGGCAGGTTCGGTCGGTGGTACGCATTGGGATGATGTCAATATCGGCGTCTTTTCTTTTGTCGGCGGCGGCTTCGACAACACCGCTTCAGGCGGCAATTCTTTTGTCGGCGGCGGCATTGACAACACCGCTTCGGGCAGCAGTTCATTATTCGGCGGCGGCATCAACAACAAAGCTTCGTGCAGCTGTTCTTGTGGCGAAGACGGCAGAAACAACAAAGCTTCGGG
>CAZHLB010000080.1:0-14308 GCA_964533005.1 uncultured Saprospiraceae bacterium | reverse complement strand
TTGGCAAAAAATGAGTTAGGTCCCGGGGAATGGTGATTGGGGATTGGGGCAACCCCAATCACCAATCACCAATCACCAGTCACCTAAAAAAATGGATATCAGCGTAGTCGTCCCCCTGTTCAATGAAGATGAAAGCCTGCCGGAATTGGAAGCGTGGATTCGCCGGGTCATGCAAGCCAACGGCTTCACCTACGAAATTATCCTCGTGGACGACGGCAGCAAAGACCGCTCGTGGGAGGTGGTTGAAAGTCTGGCAGCCGCCAATCCGAATGTGCGAGGCATCAAATTCCGCCGAAATTATGGCAAGTCGGCGGCGCTGTACGTCGGCTTCGAGGCAACGAAGGGCGACGTGGTCATCACGATGGACGCCGACCTCCAGGACAGCCCCGACGAGATTCCCGAACTCTACCGGATGATAAAAGAAGACGGTTTCGATATGGTCAGCGGCTGGAAAAAGCAGCGCCACGACCCGTTCATAAAAACCAGCACGTCTAAATTTTACAATGCCATCACTCGCAAAATCAGCCACATCCCACTGCACGATTTCAACTGCGGCTTGAAAAGCTACCGCAGCGCCGTCGTCAAAAGCATCGAAGTTTATGGCGAGATGCACCGCTACACGCCGCTGCTGGCGAAATGGTCGGGCTTCCTCAAAATCGGCGAGAAGGTCGTGGAGCACCGGGCGAGAAAATACGGCACCACCAAATTCGGCTGGGACAGGTTCGTCAATGGCTTCCTCGATTTGCTTTCCATCACTTTCATCGGCAAGTTCGGCAAGCGCCCGATGCACTTTTTTGGCACCTGGGGGGTGCTGTTTTTCCTCGCCGGGGCAGGCATTTTGACTTACCTGAGCGTTGCGAAACTGCTATTTCAAGTCTATCGCATCACCGAGCGACCGTTATTTTACTTCGGAATTTTGATGCTTATCGTGGGGATGCAGTTGTTCGTGACGGGCTTTCTGGCGGAGCTTTTGGTGCGGAATTCGGCAACGAGAAACCAGTACGTCATCGAGCGACGAATCCAATAAAAACCTTAAACCACCTCCGCCAACTTCCTCTCTTTCCGGCTCGACTTGCCCATTTTTTCCAAAGCCTGCCCCAGGTCGAACATCAAATCGGCTACATTTTCAACCCCGACAGACAGCCGCACCAGGTTGTCCTTGATGCCCAGGCTTTGCTTTTCCGCTGTCGGGACGCCAGCGTGCGTCATGCTCGCAGGATGTTGCGCCAGCGACTCCGTGCTGCCGAGGCTGACCGCCAGTTTGACGAGGTGCAGGTTGTTCAAAAAAGCAAATGCTTCATGCTCGCCTCCTGCCACTTCAAAAGAAACCATCGCTCCGGGCGACAGGCATTGCCTTCTGAAAACTTGATATTGCTCGCCATCCTTTGGCGTGAGCAAGCCCAGGTAATGCACCTTGTCAGTGCAAGGATGCTCGTTCAGCCATGCGGCAATTTTCATGGCATTTTCCGCTTGTTTTTCCATGCGGAGTTTGAGCGTTTCCAAGCTGCGCAGCAATAGCCAGCCCGTCCAGGGACCCGCCATGTTGCCGAGGAAAGTTCGCAGCGTTTTGATGCGGTGCATCAGCTCGGCAGTGCCGAGGCAAGCACCTGCAATCACGTCGCTGTGCCCGCCGATGTATTTCGTGGCAGAATAAAGCACCAGGTCGGCGCCGTGTTTGAGCGGATGCTGCCAGAGCGGACCCAGGTAGGTGTTATCCACTGCGAGCAGCACTTTTTTTTCTTTGGTGGAAAAAACATCCGCCACTTGCCGGCAGGCAGCAATGTCAATGAGGTCGTTGGTGGGGTTTGCAGGAGTTTCCACGTAAATCATGGCAAGGCGGTTCGCCTTTCCGGAATTTTCCAGCGAGGAGATGATTTCCTCTGGGTTCATGTCGGGGGTGAAGCCAAGCACTTCCACGCCATATTTTGGCAAAAAATGCTGGATAAAATGGCTCGTGCCGCCGTACAACGGGTTGCTGTACAGCAGCAGGTCGCCCGGTTGCAGGAATTCCAGCAAGACGGTCGTTATGGCAGACATTCCGCTCTCGAACACGGCGCAATCTTCCGCCTCGTCCCAAAGCGCCAGGCGATTTTCGAGAATCTCCAGGTCAGGGTTGTTCAGGCGGCTGTAAATCAAGCCTAGCTTTTCTTTTTCCCCTTTTTCCCGCAGCCCGTAGGCAACTTCAAAAAAGGCTTTGCCTTCTTCCGCCGTTTTAAAAACAAAAGTGGAGGTTTGAAAAATCGGGCACTTGACTGCCCCTTCCGACCATTCCGGGCGATAACCGTAGGACATCATCAGACTCTCCGGCTGGAAAACATGCTCTTTCATGATTTTTAAATTTTCCCCAAAAGTATTTTTGGACAGACTGAATTTCCATGAGATTGGTCAATAGAAGAAAACAAATCCAAGCAAGACTACATTTGCCGTAAAATCATCCAATCATACTTGATTTTTCCCCGGAGAACCGGAAAAATATTCTCCATCCATGAGCAAGCTCGACGCCACCGACCTCGGCATTCTCGACATCCTCCAGCAGGACGCCTACTCGACGAACAAGGAAATCGCCGACAAGCTGAACATGACCACCACGCCCGTTTTCGAGCGGGTGAAAAGACTGGAACGGGAGGGCTTCATCAAAGCCTACGTCGCCTTGCTCGACCGGCACAAGTTGGGCTTGCAACTCATCGCCTTTTGCAACGTCCAGTTGAAAGAGCATTCTACGGTATTTCTTCAAAAATTCGAGCAGGACGTTCAATCGCTCGCAGAGGTGCAGGAAGTTTATCACATTGCCGGGCATTACGATTACCTGTTGAAGGTGGTCGTTGCCGACATGAGCAACTACCAGGATTTCGTTTCGAGGAAACTGGCGGCGCTCGACAATATCGGCAGGGTTCAAAGCTCGTTCGTAATGAAAGAGTTAAAGCATTCGACACGGTACTTTTTAGAGAAATGAGAACGGACGGCTCAGTCTGAAATCGAAAATTCCAGCATGAAAAAAATCGTTCTTCTTTCACCTGCCCACCCTCTCAGGGGCGGTATCGCCGCTTTCACGGAGCGCTTCGCTCAAGAGTTGCAAGCCGAAGGTTATCAAGTGATTATCTACACCTTCTCGCTGCAATACCCTGGCTTTCTTTTCCCCGGCACGACCCAATTTTCCAGCGACCCGCCGCCCGCCGGTCTCGACATCCGCATCAAAGTCAATTCCATCAATCCTTTCAATTGGCTCAAAGTCGGGCTGGAATTGCGCCGCTTGCGCCCCGACGTGATTGTGCCTCGCTATTGGCTACCGTTCATGGCGCCTTGCCTCGGCACAATTTTGCGGCTGGCAAAAACCAGCCAAACCAAAATCATCGCCATCGCCGACAACATCCTGCCGCACGAAAAACGACCGGGCGACCGCTTGTTTACTCGTTGGTTCACAGGTGCTTGCGACTCTTTTTTGGTGATGAGCCGCTCAGTGATGGACGACCTGCGGCAATTCACCACGAGCAAACCGGCGAGCTGTACGCCGCACCCGGTGTACGATAATTATGGCGAAAAAATGGAGCGGAACGCCGCGCTTGCTGCGCTCAATTTGCCTGCCGAAAGCCGCTACCTGCTGTTTTTTGGCTTCATCCGGGACTACAAAGGCTTGGATTTGCTGCTGCAAGCAATGGCAGACGAGCGCCTGCGAAAAATGAATTTGAAGCTCATCGTGGCAGGCGAATACTACGGCAACCGGGAATTTTACGAGAAGCTCATCGCAGGCTTAGGCATTGAAAATCAGGTGGTTCTAAAAACGGACTACATCCCGACCGCCGAAGTGCGGCAATATTTCGGCGCTGCCGACCTCATCGTTCAGCCCTACAAAAGCGCCACGCAGAGCGGCATTTCGCAAATGGCATATCATTTTGAAAAGCCGATGGTGGTGACGCAGGTGGGTGGTTTGCCGGAAATTGTTCCGCATGGAAAGGCTGGCTACGTCGTGCCGGTTTCGGCGGCGGCGATTACGGATGCGGTGGTTGATTTTTACCAAAATGACAAAGCAGCGGCGCTGACGGAAGGGGTGCGGCAGGAAAAGCGCCGGTTTTCCTGGGGTACTTTCGTGGATGAGTTTGAAAAGTTGTGGGATAAAATCACCGGGGAACTTTGGGTTGGCGGCTAAAATGCTTTGCTACATTTGAAGCGGAATTAAACACAACAAGAGAAAATAATGGACTATCAATTCCCTCAGCCTGATTACGATGCCCGTTGGAAAGACTTAATCAAAAGCTTGCCCCGGCGATTTGTCAAACGATTTTTTCCCCTTCTTCATGACTTGATTGATTGGGAAAAAGGCGTCCGATTTTTGGACAAAGAGCTTGCGAAATTGCTCGCCGACTTTGATAAAAAAGGAGAAAGACGAGGCGACGTACTCATGGAATTTCACCTGAAAAACGGCAAGATCCAACTCGTTCTCATTCACATCGAAACGCAGCACATCTTTGACATCACTGTGCCGGAACGGATGTTCATTACCTTTTATCGCCTGCGAGACAAGTATCCCGGCGTACCGGTGGCAGCGCTTGCACTTTACACCGGGAGTCAGGTTCCCGCTGTTTTCGATTGCTACAAGTACGAGTTTCACGAGACCAAACTCACTTATAATTATCCAACGTTTCAAGTCAGGAATCAAAAAGCGGAGGAATTGCTAACCTCGGACGACCCGATTGACTTGGCGATTTTAGCGGGCTTGTGCGTGTTGGAGATGAAAGGCGACGTTGAAAAAACCTTTCATTTCAAACGGAAGCTTGCAAGGCTCTGTTTTGAAAGGGGAGCCACCAAAGCGGAAATCGCTACGTTGCTTAATTTTGTCTCGTTCCTGATTGCTTTGCCTGAACAAGAGCAAGCAGTTTACGAACATGAAATCGGTCATCTTTTAATTGAAACAGCCATGCCAAAGCCATTGATTGAAGAAAATCCCACGCTTGCCAAAGCCTATCTTCATTTTTTAATGGGTATGTCTCTGGAAGAAAGAGATAGGGAAAGAGATAGGGAAAGAGAGCAAGCTTTCAACAGAAAAAGTATCATTCTACTTTATCAACTTGGCTCGACGCCGGAGTTCATTGCCAAGGCTTTGAATTTGGAGATTGCCTTTGTGAAAACGACCATCGAAGAATTCAAAAATTCAGAACAGCCTTCCTAATCATAGAGGTAAACTCATCCAACTCACTACCAAATGCAAGAGCTTAACCAACCAGCCCCCCGCCAGCAAGCCCGCTCCATCAGCGAAAACAGCGTTGTCACTCGCAGCATCATCATTGCCGCCGTGCTGCTGGCTGGCATTTTCACCGTCTTGTTTTTTCTGGAAGACAACCTTGCTAAAATCTTTGGCAAGTATGCTGACGAAGCGGTCATTGGGCTGATGCTGCTGGCACTTTGGCTGGTGGTGAGCAGCACCGTTCGCAGCGTCAACAGCTTGGCGAAAGGCGTTGCAGGGTGGAAATTATTGCTCGCAGGTGTACTCACGGCGGGCGTGAGCGGCATTTTGTACAATGCATTTCTGCTGCTTTTCCCTCGAATTTCCAAGTCGGACAATGGCTTCGAGGTGGCGAGCGCAAGCGGCGTTTTGATTTTATTGCTGGCGGCGCTGGGGTTTCTCATTTCCATCGTCGCCCTCGTCAATATTCGAGTGCGCAACCGGATGCTGGCTCACGTGTTGGAATTTGTGATAATAGCGGGCAGCATTTTTGGGTTTGTATATTTGATAAGCAAGTAAAAAAGCATGAAAAACGGCACCATCCTTCGGGTAATATTGCTGGGCGCTTTGGCAGTGATGGGCATCCTCACTATTCAAACATATCTATTGATGAACACCTGGAATGCCGAGGAAAAAGAATTCGAGGAAAAAGTGACCATTGCCTTACAAAACGTCGCCAAAGAGTTTGAAAAATTAGGCACGACCATTCCTACGTATGACCTCATTATTCAAACCTTGCCTAATTATTACGTGGTCAACATCAATGATTTTATTGACGCCAATAACCTGGAAATATTCCTCCGCCGGGAAATGGAAGCCGTGGGAATGCGGGAAGATTTCGAGTATGGAATATACAATTGCGACACCCGGAAAATGGCTTATGGAAACTATATCACCTATTCTGCGGAGGTGCCGGAACAGCCGAAAAACAAGGTAGAACAACTGCCCGTGCCGGTGGAAGCCAAGTTCCCTTATTATTTCGGCGTCCGTTTTCCGAACCGCACTTCTGAGATATTAAGCGGCATGAGATTGACGCTTATATTTTCAGCCATCCTGTTGGTGACGATATTATTTTTCCTGTATTCCATGTTCATCATATTGCGCCAAAAGCGGCTGTCAGAAATGCAAAAGGACTTCATCAACAATATGACGCATGAATTCAAGACGCCTATTTCTACCATTAAAATATCGGCAGATACTTTTCTGAATTCACCGGAAATAAAGGAGAACGAGCGCCTATTGCAATATGCCAATATAATTAGCGAGCAAAACAACCGACTGAACGGGCAGGTGGAAAAAGTGCTTCAACTTGCCAAAATTGAACGGGACAATTTTAAGCTGCACCTCGAAAAACTAGACTTGCATGATTTATTAAAAAGCATTTTGGCAAGCGCCAAAATACAGGTGGAAAAGCAAGGCGGAACGCTCGATTGCCAGTTAACTGCCACGCATTTTATAGTCAATGCCGACCGCCTGCATTTGACCAATATTATTCATAACCTGCTTGATAATGCCGTTAAATATTGCCGGGAAAAGCCGCATATCACGATTAAAACTGAAAATATAAGCAGTGGAAAACTCCGCCTGAAAGTGGTGGATAAAGGCTTAGGCATTGCAAAAGAATATGCCGGGAAGATTTTCGAAAAATTCTATCGGGTTCCAACCGGCAATGTTCACAACGTGAAAGGCTTCGGCTTGGGCTTGTTTTACACCAAAAATATCTGCGATGCGCACGGCTGGAAAATTTCCCTCGATAGCGAAGCGGGCAAGGGAACTGCCATTTCAATCACCATTTGAAGTTGATGTGCATCAACCTTATCAACCCTCATCAACCTTTATCAACTTTTCCGCATCGCCTCCCCCAACCCCGTGAACCGCTTCACCGCCTTGTCGTTTTTCACCGCCATCGAAAGCGCCCGCTTCGTGCCGATGAGCACCACCAATTTCTTGCCTCGTGTAATTCCGGTGTAAACCAAGTTTCGGTACAACATCATATAATGTGTCGTGTGCAGCGGCATTACCACGCACGGGCACTCGCTGCCTTGGTATTTGTGGATGCTCACGGCATAGGCGAGGGTCAATTGGTCGAGGTCGGCGAAATCGTAATCCACCTCTCTGCCGTCGAAGTTGACAAGCACCACCTGCTCCTCCCGGTCAATTTTTTTGATGCGCCCGACGTCACCGTTATAGACGTCCTTATCATAGTTGTTGCGCACCTGCATCACCTTGTCTTTTTCGTGAAAAACCCTGCCCACTTTGCTCAATGGCTCGTAGCTGGGATTGAGGTTTTTCTGCAAAACGTCATTCAAATTCCGGTTGCCGATGGTGCCCCGGTTCATCGGCGAAAGCACCTGGATGTCCGTGATGGGGTCGAAACCGTAGGCTTTTGGCAGGCGGGTTTGCACGAGGCTGGTCACCAGTTCGGGTATCTTTTCGGCGTCTTCTTCTTCCATGAAAAAGAAGTCCGAATTCTTCGCATTCGAGATGTCTGGAAACTCGCCGGCATTGACTCGGTGGGCGTTGACGATGATTTTGCTCGACGCCGCCTGGCGGAAAATCTCGGTCAACCGGGTCACCGGGATTTTTTCGCTGGCAATCAAATCTCCCAAAACGTTCCCTGCCCCGACGCTCGGCAACTGGTCAACGTCGCCCACAAAAACCACCCTGGCGTGGGTCGGAATTGCCTTCAAAAGATTGAACATCAGCACCGTATCAATCATACTCGCCTCGTCCACGATAAGCAGGTCGCAGTCGAGCGGGTTGTCCCGGTTGCGTTTGAAGCCGCCGATGTTGAAGTCGTATTCGAGCAGTGCGTGAATGGTGCTGGCTTTCATACCGGTGATTTCCGACATGCGCTTTGCGGCTCGCCCCGTAGGTGCGGCGAGGAGTATTTTTTGGGTCAATTGGTGGGTGACGAGCAGGATGACTTTGGTGATGGTGCTCTTGCCCGTGCCGGGTCCCCCGGTGATGATGTGAACCTTTTGGCTGAGGCTGCCGCCGACGGCAAGGCGTTGATTTGGAGCGAGTTGGATGTTCAGTTTTTTCTCCGCCCACTCGACGGCGCTGACGACTTTGACCTCCCGCAAGGTCGAAACGCCTTGCTGCAAGCGCCGCAATTCCGCCGCAATTCCTTGCTCGCAAACGTGAAATAATTTGAGCCAAACGCAGGCAGTGAGCTGCCCCTCAATCACGAGCGGTGCGGTCAAAATTCGCTCCTCCTGTTCGATGGCGGCGAGGCGGGCGGCGACGAGATTGGCGTCCACTTCCAACAGTTTTTGCGCCTCTTCGAGAAACTTGTCCACCGGGTAACAAGTGTGCCCGTCGTTGCTCAATTCGTTCAAAACGTACTCCACACCTGCATCTATGCGCATCTCGCTTTCCTTCCCGATGCCGAGTTTTTGAGCGGTGGCGTCGGCAGTTTTGAAGCCGATGCCCCAGATGTCTTTGGCGAGTTGGTAAGGATTGTCTTTGATGATGCGGATGCTGTCGTCGCCGTAGGTTTTGAAAACTTTTTGAGCGTAAGTTGGGCTGATGCCGTAGCCGAGCAGGAAAGTCATGATGTCCCGAATGGCTTTTTGCTCCCGCCAACCCATCTTGATTTTTGCCAAACGCTTGGGCCCAATGCCGTCAATTTCCATCAAAACATCAGGCGTCTGGTCAATCACGTCGAGGGTTTGCTCGCCGTACTTGCTGACGATTTGCTCTGCGAAATGGTCGCCGATGCCTTTAATCATGCCGCTGGCAAGGTACTTTTGAATGCCCCTGATGGTGGCGGGCTGCGTCACCTGGTAGTCTTGGACGGTGAATTGAAAGCCATAGTTCGGGTCGTTTTTCCAGAAACCCTGGCAGCGCAAAGTCTCGCCCACCTGGACGCTCGGCATGGTGCCAACGACGGTCGTCAAATCGAGTTTTTTCGGCTCCTGGAGGCGTGCGACCGTCCAGCCGTTTTCGGCACTTTGGAAAGTGATTCGTTCGATGTGTCCGGTGATTGTGTCCATGCGCAGCAAATTACGGGGAAGAAACAGAAGTGAACAAAACGAGGTTGAATAGGCAGGCTTAGACAAAAAAGGCATCGAAGCTCTCTGCCGTTGCCAACTTGCGTAAGTTTGTAAAAAAATAGAGCATGCTAACCATCACCAAAGATTTTTTGCAGCAAATCCACCTCACGGAAGCGGAGTTCATGCAAGAGATGGCGCTCTGGCTATTCAGCAATAAAAAAATCTCGTTCGGCGCTGCCCGAAAATTAGCCGGGATGGATGTTTGGCAATTCCAGGAATTGCTCGACGAGCGAGGTATTTCTATTCACTACGACGTTGAAGATTATCTCGCCGATTTGAGAACACTTCAAATTCTCCAACCATAAATGATAATCGTGAGCGACACCTCGCCCATCAGCAACCTGTTCAAAATAGGCAGGTTGGACTTGCTCCGGCAAGTCTTTGGAAAAGTCATTTTACCGCAAGCCGTGATGACGGAATTATTGGAACTGGAAAAGCGAGGCATTGATTTATCACCCATAAAAAATGCGGAATGGATTGAAATCAAAGCCGTGCAAGAGCAAGCCAAAGTGCAGGTTTTCCTCGCCAAAATGATAGACGAAGGCGAATCTGAAGCCATCGTTCTCGCCAAGGAATTAGCCGCAGATTTTTTATTGATTGACGAAGCGTTGGGTAGAAAAATAGCGGAATCGGAAGGGCTGAAAGTGATTGGCTTGCTTGGCGTCCTGAGAGACGCAAAAAAGCTTGGTTATCTAAGCGAGATAAAGCCCATCATTCAAGAGCTTCGGCAGACGGCAAGGTTTCGCCTCAGCGAGGCATTAATTCAGTTGATTTTGACGGAAGCTGGAGAACTTGACAATTGAATTTCGCCGGAAAATTCAATGAACACCCGTGCATCGTTTGCACAATTAGCTGAAATACATACTTTTGGGCGCAACCAAAACTTTTCGGCTATGAGAGTATTTCTCCTCGGCTTCCTGTTTTTTCTCGCCTTTGCGACTTTTTCCCGCTGGTACTTC
Organism: uncultured Saprospiraceae bacterium; assembly: GCA_964533005.1. Lineage (GTDB taxonomy): Bacteria > Bacteroidota > Bacteroidia > Chitinophagales > Saprospiraceae > UBA6168. The sequence continues at coordinate 4,073 of CAZHLB010000080.1, read as the reverse complement.
GTGTGCAAAATCAGGCATCATTGCGGCGAAGCGGAACCTTCCGCAACCGTTGCTCGTGCCAAAACGCTGGCTTTGAAAGACGGCGAAAAAGTGATTTTGCAAGGCTACGAGCAATTCGGCTTCCAGCCCAATTCTTTCCAACCCGACCTGACGGAGGACAACCAGCGCTTTTTGCAAGGCGTGGCAAAGTATCTCCAACAAAATCCCGCCAAAAATCTCACCCTGACTGGGCGCTACCTCGAAACGGAAAAGAATGCGCCGACCGGCATTTTTGAAAACCTCGGCATCGCCCGTGCCGCCGCCGTCGAGCAATTGCTGGCAAAATTGGGCATTGACGAAAAACGCATTTCCATTGATTACCAGCTTGTTAAAGGTGAAAATCCGGACGAGCCAATCTCCTTTCAAACTTTCACCCCGCAAAAAGAAAAGCCTGCGGCGTATGAAAAGCTGGAGTTCAAATTCACGGACATGACCTTCTCGGACGCCAATTTCGAGTACAATTCCGATGCCTTCCGTCCCGGCAAGCAGTGCATTCTTTACGCCGATTCCGTCAAAAACTACCTCGGCTTGCACCCTGAAATGGAGCTTTCCATCATCGGGCACACGGACAGCATCGGCAGCGAGCAGTACAATTATGACCTTGGTTTGCGCCGGGCGAAAAAAGCCATCGAGTATTTTAGGGAGCTTGGCGTGACTGCCAAAATCAACCCTGTCTCGAAAGGGGAGAGCCAACCTGCCGCTCCCAATTCCTTGTCCGGCGGCACGGACAATGCCGAAGGCAGGCAGAAAAACCGGCGTGTCAATTTTAAAATCGAAGAGAAACCTTTGAAATAATGGTGATTGGTGATGGGTGATTGGTGATTGGTTTGCCCAATCACCAATCACCCATCACCAATCACCCATCACCAAAAATGGAAAATCTATTCGCAGCATTGAGCCACCAAGACAGCATTGCTTTCCTTTTGTCGGTGCTGGTTGCCTTCCTAATTGGCTTCATCACCGCCTGGATTTTGTGGGGCAGCAGAGCCTCACGCTACCGCCGGGAAGCGGAAAAATGGAAACTCAGCCATGATAATTCGCAGGTAGAATTGGCTGCCCTTCGGGAACAATTTGACCTGCGGGAAGCCGACCTCGTCAAAGCCCAGCGGGAGGCGCAAGAAGCCAGGGACTATGCCGCCCACCTGCAAGCCGACAAAGCGCACTGGCAATCCGACCTCGACTCAGCCATCGAGGAAAACGTGAAATTGCAAACCTCCCTGCGCTCGTACAGCGCCACCATCGAAGATTTGAACCATCAAATTTTGGGTCTAAAAACGCACTACGACCAGGTTGACCACGAAGCAACCCAGGACTCGGAGGCGCTCAACCAGGTGATGCAAATGCAGAGCAATCTGCAAGCAACGATGCAGCGTCTGACCACGATGGAAGATAAAATCTCAGCCCTCACTAATGAAAATGCTGCTCTTCGGGAGGCAGCCGACACTAACAGTCAATGGAAGGAGGTGCAGCAATCTTTCGAAGAAGCTGCCATCCACCTCGCCACGTTGGAAGCGAAAATTGACGACGTCGCATCCGAAAATGAAGCCCTGAAAATGGAGCTGGCAAGCCTGACTGGCACACAGACTTCCTTCGAGCTTGCACCTGCGCCAGACCTGCAAGACGATGACGATGAGGAAATTATGGAAGCAGGCATGGAACCGGAAGACGTGGCGGACGAGATTTTTCCAGAGGCGGAAACGGAAGAAAAACTTGAAGAAAACGAGGCAATCCTTCCAGTCGCAGAAGAAGTGGCAGCCACTGAAAACGTTGCTTTTTCCGAAGGAGAAGCTGAGTTGGAAAGCCCGGTGGCATTGGAAGAAAGTGAAAACGGCATCGGCATCGCCCCTGTCGTTGACCTGAAATCAAGCCCCGCCCAAGACGAGGTTTTGGCAGCCATCGGCACAAAAATTCCCACCGCCAGCGAAGCTGAAAAAGACGACCTGACGCTCATCAAAGGCATCGGCTCTTTCCTTGAAAAAAAGCTGAACCGCCTCGGCATCTACACTTTCGAGCAAATCAGCCGCTTCGACGATGACCTCACGGAAAAAGTGACCGCCGCCATCGAGTTCTTCCCCGGTCGCATCAAACGGGACGATTGGGTGGGGCAAGCCGCCCGGCTCGCCCAAATCAAAAAGGAAAATCCCGATGCGATTCAACCTGCCGGCGTCTTTCCGAAAAACCCCCAGGATTTGAAAATCGTGGAAGGCGTGGGGCCCAAAATCGAGCAATTGCTGAAACAGGCAGGCATCAAAACCTTGCAAGACCTTGCTGCTACTTCGGAAGCCAGTTTGAAAGAAATCCTTGCAGAGGCAGGCGAATCTTATCAAATCCACGACCCGGCAAGCTGGCCCTGGCAGGCTGATTTAGCTGCTAAGGGCGAATGGAAACAGTTGCAAGATTACCAGGATTATCTGGTCGGCGGGCAGTCAAAAGGCAGGTGAGGAGCATGGAAAGTAAATCGTTGAATGGGTAGTCAGCCCTTCACAGGAAATAAAAAAAGTCCTGTTCCGAGTAGTTGGGATGGGTCTTTTTGTTTGGCTGAAATGACGCTTCGCTTGAAGTGCGTGTTGGCTAAATGAAGTTTTTGCAAAATTTTGAGGAGGTGTTTGGTGGGTTCGGATTCCTTTTTACCTTGCCTTTGAAACTTGCTTTTCAAGTTTCGTAACTAATCCGAAAACGTTCACTTCAAAACTCAACATCATGAAACCGTCCAACCGTCCAACCGTCCAACCGTCCAACCGTCCAACCGTCCAACCGTCCAATTCAGTGGCTTAAGTTCGGGATTTTTCTTCGGTTAAGTCCGCTGTCATTCCTTTATTTCTTGTTGTTTCTATTTTCAAGCCAAGGCACTGCACAGAATTGCAACGGGACGCCGACCGTTGGATTGGCTTTTACGCTCGGCGATTGCGTTAGTTGTAATTGCATTGGAAATTGCAACAACTGTAAATTGGTTGAAATGACTGCTACGGTCAAGGTAAACGGCTCTAACATCAATCCCGACGATTGTGATTGGAGTTTTTATTGGACAGCCACATATGACTGTTTGATTATCAATGACAGTACCCTGACCCCGACCATAAAATTCAGTTTATGCGATATGCCGCAAAATGGAAACATGGTCTCCGCAGAGGTTTCTTTTGTTCTTTTTTCGCAAATGCCACCTATCATTACAACCATCCAGGTGTCATTTCCGGTTTGCCCGCCACCGCCTCCACCGCCACCTGTGTGTAATCATGTGCCACCTATGTACACGCCATTTACATTATGCCAGACTGGAAATGGCCCAACGGATTTGCCCCAATCTTGCACAGAGGGAGTTATACCCTGCAATAATGGAAATCCAACCCCTGCCCCAACCATAATAGACATAACCTGCGAGAGCGGCAACGACATGGAATCTTATGTAGCAAGGCAAGTCGAGGCAAAGAACTTGTGGTGGTTGATTGACCAAGGTTCCTATTCTCCTTTTTTGGATTTCGACCTGTGCTCGTTCTGTGAGCAATTGAATTTGCTGCTTTCGCTGAAAGCAACCATGATTACTTATTCCTCGCAGTATTGGGGGCAAAAAGTTGCCTGGATGGGAGGGGAACTGCCGTCCTTGTGGGGCAAAATGGTCGCTTCGATTAACTATGCGTTTGATTGCGCAGGGCTAAAAAGACCCGTCATTCAAGGCGGAATATGGGAGACGATGGAATGGCAAGTTTGCTGGGTCGAAATTCCGCCTTGTGTCATCAACCATTTCTACGACGAAATTGTGGCGGCAGGACCGGACGCCATCAACAGGTATTTACTCCAATCGCCGGTTCGGTTCAATTACCGGAATATTTCCAAGGAAAATCCAAACAACCCCTTCCCCGCAAGTTGCACAGGTGAATACGCAGGACCAAATAATGCTTGTCCTTCTTGCACTCCCGATTTTTCCAAATTGGAAGCCAGGATGTGGTTTTACCACATGGGTGTTCAGTTGATTGATGCGGGTTTTACGAGCATTCTGATTGGCGATGGTCATGCTATGGGCGCTAATCCAAATGGCA
>CAZHLB010000079.1:7854-14361 GCA_964533005.1 uncultured Saprospiraceae bacterium | reverse complement strand
ATGAAGTTGCCGACCGATGAGCCTTCGCCGGTGACGGTGGCAGTGAAATTGTCGCAATCCAAACTGCCAATCGTGGCGGCGACTGCCGTCGGCAATTGCTGATTTTCCTGCACGACCAGCGAGCCTTCATTTTCGCAGCCATTTTCGATGTTCGTGATGGTCACGCTGAAAACGCCTGGTTTGCTCACGGTCGGCGTCGGCGTGTTGCCATCCAAAATGGGCGGTGCGCCTGACCACACATAATTATAAATAGGTGCGGCGCTCGGCGGGAACACTTGCAATTGAACAGTCGGATGGTCGCAATCCAGCACCGGCGCGGGCGCAAATTGCACGGCTGGTTTTTCAAAATCTTCTGCCACATATATGCCGGTCGAATCGGTGCAGCCATTTATCATATTCGTCACCGTCAAAGTGTACCAGCCGCTTGAATCTATATGTGCAATTGCGCCATTATTTCCCGTCAAAATATGCCCGTTTAATGTTTGCCAATTAAATAAAAGCCCCCCCCCTGATGACGAGGAAAGGCTGCCGTCGAGTGAAATATCCTGCACAGCGCAGGTGATAGTCAGCGCCTGCGATTGGTCAATGCTGGCAGTCGGCGCAGCCGTGTCCAGGGTCACTTGCGCCGTGTCGGTCACGATGCAAAGGCTGCTCGTGTCGGTGACTTCGAGAACGTAAATGCCTGTTTTTGTGATGGTTGGCGTGAGCGTGTTTGCGCCGGAGCTGATATTTCCGTCGGTCGTTGTCCAATTGTAAATGATGTTTGGGCTGACCGACGAACCCGTTCCGTCAAGCTTCAAACTCAGCCGGGTGCAGGTCAAAGTCGAGTCGTTTCCGGCGTCGGCAATGGGAATATCAGCATCAATAATTACCGAAACCATATCGCTGTCCGAGCAATGGTTAATTTGACTGGTAACTAATAATTGATAAATGCCAGCCGAATCCACCTGCGGATATGGCGTTAATTCACCTGAAATAATATGCCCGCCTCCCGCACCCCCCTGGGTAGTCCACATATAATTTAATAGCCCGGCAGGCGTCGAGCCACTGCCGTCCAGTTGAATTATAAGCGTTTGGCAATTAATTTCTTGCCCCTCCCCCGCATCTGCCACCGGTGGCAAAGTATCAGCAATGACAAGCATCTGCGAGACGGCGGAACATCCATTTACCTGGTCAATTACGGTCAACCTATATGTTCCGGGGCAGGCAACTGTTGGTTGCAAAATATCCGTTGCGCCAATTATGCAACCGCCGTTGAAGGCTTCCCACGAATATGCCAAAAGCGCTCCGCCCGTTGCGGTTGCTTGAATAATGAAAACCGTGTCGGCGCAATTGTAAAATAAATTATTCCCGGCGTCGGGGTCGGGCAGGCTGCCGTCTTGGGTGACCGTCGTGCTGTCGGTTGCGGTGCAGCCGTTGACGGGGTTGGTCACGGTCAAAATATAAGTTCCGGCAGCGCAGATGATGGGGTTGGGAGAAGTTTCGCCAGCGCAAATTTCACCGCCGCTCGTGGGCGATTCCTTCCAAAAAAAGTTCACGCCGGGCGGGGTAGCGCTGCCGTTCAGGATGGAGGTGCTGCTGCTGCAAGTGAGTTGGTCGCCTGCCCCAGCGTCGGCTATCGGGTGCAAAGTGTCCAAGCCAATTGTGACGAAATCAGTTGCCGTGCAGCCGTTTATTTCATTGGTTACCAGCAAATTGTAAATGCCAGGCAGGTTCACGCTGGGCGTTGCCGTTGTGCCGCCGCTCACGATATTTCCGCCTTGCGGGGCAGGCGGCGTTGACCATTCGTAGGTCAAAATATTGCCCGGCGCATTGCCGCTGCCGTGCAATTGCAGCATCGTGTCGGCGCAGGTGAGGTTGTCGTTTTGACCGGCATCTACCGTCGGCGGCTGGCTGTTTTCATTCACCTGGACGGAGCAATCGGTGCTGAAAGTAGCCCCGTTTGAATAGGTACGGGTCACGGTCAATTGGTAAAAACCTGCCGCATCAGCGCACGCTTGGGCAGTCGTTTCGCCGCCGCAGAGATTTCCTACCCCGCCCAAAACCGTCCATTGATAAGTGATGTCAGCGCCTGTCGAAGAGCCTGCACCGCTCAAATTCACCGTTTCAACCTCGCAAGTCAGTTCGCCGGAAACGCTCGCCGAGCAAGCAGGGTAGCAACCTGCCGGGGGAAAAACCGCCACCGTGTCAGCGTCTTCGCAGAGGTTGAGGGTGTTGAAAACGGTCAGAAAAAACAGGGTCGAGTCCTCGCCGATGCCTGGCTCGACGACTGGATTTGGCGTGTCGCCGCCGCTCAAAATCGTGCCGCCGGTGGGCGACGTCCAGGTGAAATTGAAGTTGTTTCCCAGCGAAGAACTGCCTCCGTCGAGCGTCGCCGTCGTGTCGCCGCAAAGCATTTGAATAGCTGCCCCAGCGTCGGCAAGCGGCAGAAAATCAAGCAATTGCACCACCACACCGTCGAAGCCGGAGCAGCCGTTGTCGAGGTTGGTCACCTGCAAATTGTAAATGCCTTCGCCCAAAATTTCAGCGTTCAGCACGTTGGTTGGCGAGCAAAAAGTGCCGTTGGCGGTCTCCCAGAGGTAGGTGAAATTGCTGCCTTGCGCCGAGCCGCTGGCATCGAGTTGCTGGCAAATCGTGAGTTGCGGGCAGTTCAAAGGCAGAATGGTTGCGCCAGCATCCGCTGCCGGCGGCAAGGTGTCTGCCACGACCAAAACGGTGTCGAAAGCAGTCAATCCCACCGCATCGTTTGTCACCGCAAAAACATACGCACCCGGTCGGAGGATGGGCGCAAACGGGTCGGAAACGTCCACCAACTCACCGTTCAGCACCTGCCAATCGTAGCTAAAACTGCCGCCCATCGAGCCGCTCGCCGACAAAGTATCCTGGAAAAGCAGGCTGTAACAATTGACCAAACCATCCGCCCCGGAATTCACCGAAGGCAGGCAGGCGATGGTGTCTAACAAAACGAAAGTGGTGTCGCTGGCTGCGCAATGCGTGAGCGTGTCGGTCACGGTCAAAACGTAGCCACCAACTTTGCCAGCCACCGGCGCAAGGGTGGTTGCGCCGAAAACAATTTGCCCCAGGTTGCCTTGCCCGTCAGCAATGGTCGTCCATTGATAAATCAAATCCGCCCCCACGCTCGAATCTGTCCCGTCGAGCGTCACCTGCCCGGAGTTGCAATCCAACAGCGCATCGCCGTCTGCGTCGGCAATTGGCGGCAGGGTCGTTTGGGTCAAGATTGCTGTGTCGGTGCTGGTGCAAAAGGCAAAACTGACGGTCAAAATGAAAGTATCCGGTTGGTTTACAGTCACTTGCAAATTGCTGCCGAGGCTCGTGCCGTCGGCGGTTTGCCAATTTAAAATCGTGAAAGGCACGATGGTCGAGCCGCTGGCGTCGAGGGTGAAAGTGGTGTCCTGGCAAGTCAAAAACCCGTCGTTGCCAGCGTCGGCGACCGGCTGCTGGTCGGTGTTGGCAAAAACAACGGCTGAATCTTGCGCCGTGCATTGGTTGAAAATGTTGGTGACGGTCAGAAAATATGTGCCTGCCGAGTCTGCCGTCGCCTGCGGCTGGTCGGTAGGCGGAAGCAGGTGACCACCCCCGACCCCTGAAGGGGAGACCGTCCAAGCGTAGGCAAATTCTGACCCGGCGGACGTGCCTGCGCCGCCGAGCAAGGCAGAAATATTCGTGCAACTCAGGGTGTCGTTTGCACCAGCATCCGCCTGCGGTAAATCGAGGTTTTGAATTATGTTGACGTCAGCGGTGTCAGCGCAACCGTTTAGCGTGTCGGAGACGACGAGGGAAAAATTGCCGGGTTGCGTGGTCGTTGCAATGGGCGTTCCTTGCCCGGTGGCTATGTTTCCAATCCATTGAAAAACAATGAATTGGCTACCAGTGCTGGCTGTTCCATTGAGCGTCACGGTCGGGTTGGTACAGGTCAAGGAGTCGCTGCCGGGGATGGAAATGATGGCTTGCGGCGTCAGCGTGTCCACCGTGACGACGACTAAATCGGTGTCCTGGCAGCCGTTGGAAAGGTCGGCAACGATAAGTTGATAAGTTCCTGGCTCGTCAACTGTTGCTTGCGCCAGGTTTGCCGGAGGCAAAATATTGCCGGGCGAGGCGCTCCAGGCGAAACTCAAACCGGCGGAATTTGTGGTGGCAGTTTGCGAAGCGGAGCCGTCGAGAATGACTTGCGGGGATGTGCAGGAAAGCAGGGTATCCGTGCCTGCGTCGGCGGTTGGCTGGGCGATGTTTTGAAAAATTTCAATGCTCGCCGTGTCCACGCAGCCGTTGTCGAGGTCGGTGACGACGAGTTGGTAAATGTCTGGCTCGGTCACGGTTGGGGTCAGCGAATTGGTGTCAGAAATGGGGCTGCCGTTTTGTGCAAGCCATTGAAAGTCAAGGTTTACGCCACCGCTCGTGCCCGTGCCGTCGAGTTGGACACTCGTCACCGAACAGGTCAAAGTATCCGGCGAAATGGCGGTCAAGGCAGCATTCGGAAAGTCGCCGTCTTCAATCACCACGACCGAATCGGAGGCGGAGCAACCCGACGAAAGCACGTCGAGAAAATACGTTCCGGGGTCGTCCACCGTCACCGTCAGGTTGGAGGTCGAACCGACAAAATGCCCCTCAATCGTTGACCAGACAAAAGCCAAACCGCCGAGCGTCGTGGATGCGTTGGCGTTCAAGTCGGTGGAAGGTTCGGCGCAGGTGAGCGTGTCTGGCGTTGCAATGTCAACGCCGACGTAAACCACTGTCAATGTTAAAGTTACCGTGCTGTCGCAGTTAGAATTGGAGGTCAAAATTTCCTGAAAAGTGCCGGTCGTCGCGAAGGCATTTCCGCCCACCCAAATTGTGTCGCCGTTGCAAATTGTGTCTGCCAGCACCGTTTCGATGGGCGGCAAAACATCCAGGTTGAGAAAAACCGTGCTGTCGCAGCCTTGAAAATTTTGCAAAAGCACCTCGTGCAAACCCGTCGCATAAAATGCCATGTCGCCGACCACCACGCTGTCGCCGTCGCAAATGGTCGAGCCAAAAATGGTCGTGTCCGGCTGCAAAACGGTGAGGGTCAAATTCAAAATGCTGTCGCAATTGCCGATGGAAAGCAGCGTGTCGGAATAGCTTCCTGGCAGCGTATATCCTTGATTTCCAACGAAAATGGTGTCGCCTTCGCAAATTGTTTCCGCCAGATTTTGCACCGGCGGCGGAGCAGAAATTTGCACCCGGATGCAATTCGTGTCAATGTCCCCGCAAAACGAAGGCGTCGCCCCGGTCAAATCTGCGAGCAGCGCAGCCGGTGTCAGCGGCGTGCCCGGGTCAGGCAAACTGGCGGTGTCCGCAATCAAATAGCTCAAGCCGCAGACGTTGTACGTGCCGACCGGGTAGCTGATAAAATTGGTCAGGCTGTCGTAGCCAAGCAGGTTGCCGCCTTGAAAAACTAAGTAGTTGTAGCCGTATTCCGCCGGGTCGGGAACGAGTGCGCCGTAAATCGGGTCGGGCGTGAGCAGCAAGGCGCTGTCGCCCTCGCAGGCATTGACATTCGGCTCGAAAGCAAGATTTCCAGCGTCGGCGTCGCAGCAGAAATAGCCGGATTGGTCGCACAAAATCACCTCGAAATCAAGAATGGAGCCGCCATTGAACTGGGCATTGTTGTCCACTTCGAGGCACCACATTCCGTTGGCGGAGCCTGAATCGAAGTCCTCCAGGCAGCCATTGAAAGGATGGTACGAGCCGGTGAAGACAGCATTTTGCCAATTGCATAAATCCGGGCAAGCGTCGAAAACGCAGGGATAGGCGCAGCCATTCAGCGTGTCGGGGTCGCAAGGCTCGCTGCACGGAACGAACAAAATATCCCACGTGGCGAGCGGCGTCAATTGGGAATTGCAGGTTCCCGTTGCGCCGACGAGTTGCACCGCTGTCCCATCGGGCGAGGTCAAAGTGAGGTTCAAACTGCCGACCCTGCCGTGCCGGAAGCGCACCCGGACGCCGCAAACGCCTTGCGTGGGGCTTGCGAGGTTGCCGTTGAAGGCATCCGTGATTTCGTAACAAGTGGTGCTGTTCGAGTTGGGCGGGAATGGGTCGGGGCAGTTGCCCGCGTCGGCGCAACCGCAGTTTTGAGCAGACAAGCGAGCAGCAAAAGTGAGGGCAATGAACAGTGGGATTATGCGCATGTCAAGTAATCAGTCAGTGGAAATTTGAATGGTTTTTCAAACGACAACAGGCTTTTTTGTGATGCAAACAAGGCTGTTTTTCAAGCCAACATAGTTGTTTTCGAGGGAAAGGCAAATTGGAACGATGACCTGATTTTTGAATCAAAAGTAAGGGGAATATTTATCCCTTCCGTCAAACTTACCGCCGCTTCGGGCGAAGTTTTCAGAAAATGCAACCTCGCCGCCTACTTTTGCCAGTGAAGTTTACTTGGAGAGCGGAGGGGGTGGGGGGGAAATTTTTTTAAAAATTTTACCCCAACCCGCCCCGCGACGGAAAGGTTTTTATGTGGAAAACCACCCC
>CAZHLB010000079.1:0-7844 GCA_964533005.1 uncultured Saprospiraceae bacterium | reverse complement strand
ATTTGTTTCGGGTTGTCTTTGGGTTAAATTTTTTTAAAAATTTTCCCCCTAATGCCTCCGCTCTCCGAAAGGTTTTTCATGTCCAATCCATCCACCACCACCTGGCTCCTCCGCATGGCATGGCGCGATAGCCGCCGCAACCGGAGCAGGCTGCTTCTCTTCATTTCCAGCATTGTCGTTGGCATTGCGGCGCTGGTCGCCATCAATTCTTTCAGCGAAAACCTCCAGAAAGACATCAACAACGAAGCGAAAAGCCTGCTCGGCGCAGACCTCGTGGTGCAAGGCGGGCAGCCTGCCAGCGACAGTTTACAGCAGGTTTTCGACTCGCTCGGCAGCACCGGCAGGGCACGGGCGATGAACTTCATTTCGATGGCTTTTTTTCCGAAAAGCGGCGACACCCGCCTGACGCAGGTGCGGGTGCTGGATGGCGATTACCCGTTTTACGGAAAAATCTCGACCGTGCCGGCGGAGGCGGCGAAGACCTTTCGCAACGCTCAAAAAGCCCTGGTGGAAAAGACCCTGATGCTGCAATTCAAGCTCCAGCCGGGCGACACGGTTCGCATCGGAAACCTGCCTTTCGTCATCGAAGGGCAACTGAATTCTGCGCCGGGACGGGCGGGCGTCGCCGGTTCGATTGCGCCGGTGGTTTATGTGCCGATGCAATATTTGGAGCAGACCGGCTTGGTGCAGCGAGGCAGTTTGATTTGGTACCAATACTTTTTCAAACTCCCCGAAACTGCCAATGCCGACACGTTGGCGAGCCAAAAACTCCGCCCCCGCATCGAGGGTCGCTCGTTTGAAATCGAGACCGTCGAAGGACGCAAGCGGGACATGAGCGAAGCCTTCGGCAACATGCGCACCTTCCTCAATTTGGTCGGTTTCATCGCCTTGCTGCTCGGCTGCATCGGCGTGGCAAGCTCGGTTCATATTTACATTAAAGACAAACTGGGGAGCATCGCCGTGCTGCGTTGCCTGGGGCTGAAGGGCGGGCAGGCGTTTCGGATTTATTTGTTCCAGGTGATTGCATTGGGATTGGCGGGCGGCTTGATGGGAGCGCTTATTGGAAGCTTGTTGCAGGTGGCTTTGCCGAAGGTGCTTGGCGATTTTTTGCCGCTCGAAAACGTGAGCTCCGACGTGTCGTGGGGAGCAATGGGCGGAGGCTTGCTGACGGGGTTGGGCATCACGATTTTGTTTGCTTTGCTGCCACTGCTCGCCATTCGGAAAGTCTCGCCATTGCGCACATTACGAGCGAGTTACGAGGAAGACACGAGCGGTCGAGACCCGTGGAAGTGGCTGGTTTACGGCTTGATTTTCCTGTTCATTTGCGGCTTCACCTACTTGCAAACGGGCGAGGTGAGTAGCTTGCTTTTCCCGGTTGGGGTGTGCGTAGCGTTTCTTGCGCTGGCAGGCGTGGCGAAGGCGCTCACCTGGGCGGTGCGGCGGTTTTTCCCGACCCGGTGGAGCTACGTTTGGCGACAAAGCATCGCCAATCTCTACCGCCCGAACAACCAGACGCTGACCCTCATCGTGACCATCGGATTGGGGGCGGCGCTGATTTCGACGCTGTTCCTCGTGCAGGATTTGCTGCTCAAGCAAGTCGCCTACGCAGGCACCGGCAACGTGCCGAACATGATTGTCTTCGACATCCAACCACCTCAAAAAGAAGCTGTTGCGAAGCTAACAGCAGAGCAAGGACTGCCGGTGAAACAAATCGTCCCCATCGTCACAATGCGTTTAGAAAGCATTGACAGCGTGACCAAAGAAATGCACCTGCAAGACACCATCAACCGCCGCCCACCACCCAAACCGGGCGAAGAAAGACGCCGCCGGGGCGACGACGACGGGCCCCCGCCGCCCGGCGAAAGTCAGTACCGAAGAGACTGGGTTTACGAGCGTGAATACCGCGTGACCTACCGGGATTCTTTGATTGACACGGAAAAAATTTTGGAAGGCGAATGGCACGGCACGGTCGGCGCTGACGGCGTGATTTACGTCTCGGTCGCCGAAGGCGTGGCGAGAGACATGAAGGCAAAAGTCGGCTCGAAACTCACTTTCAATGTACAGGGCGCTTTGATTGAAACGGTGGTTGGCAGCATCCGGGAGGTGGATTTCCGGCGGGTGCAGACGAATTTTTTCATCGTTTTCCCGGAGGGTGTGCTGGAAAATGCGCCGCAATTTTTTGTGGTTATTTCGAGGGTGGAGGACGAGGCGCAGAGCGCAAAATACCAACAGGCATTGGTGCGGCAGTTCCCCAACGTGTCGGTGGTGGACTTGACGCAAATCCTAAAATCGGTAAAATCGGTGCTCGACAAGGTGTCTTTCGTGATACGATTCATGGCGCTGTTCAGCATTTTGACGGGTTTAGTGGTGCTGATTAGCTCGGTGGTTTTGAGCAAGTTTCAGCGCATCCAGGAGAGCGTTTTGCTGCGCACGCTCGGCGCTCACCGGCGGCAGATTTTGTGGATAAATGCGCTGGAATATTTCCTGCTCGGCTCGCTGGCGACGCTGACGGGCATCGGGTTGAGCATCGTCGGCAGCTTTGCGTTGGCGAAGTGGTCGCTGAAAATTCCGTACGAGCCGAATTTGATTCCTGCTTTGATTGTGTTCGTGAGCATCACGGGGTTGACGATGTTGATTGGGATGCTGAACACGCGGGAGGTGGTGACGAAGCCGCCTTTGGAGGTGTTGCGGAAGGAGGTTTGAATTTCTTGTGTAAAAAGATCAACTTATAACACTTTAAGTTGCCGCTCAATCGTCATTTCAAACCTAAAGGCTTAATTCATAGAATCATGAAAACAATCGCTACAACCTTGTTTTTGTTAACCCAAATCTATGCTTACTCTCAAAGTTTCAGACTTGACTCAACCTTTAATAATTCAGGCATAGTCATGGTTGATTTTGAATTGGGGTTTGATGCTTTAGCTAAGACGATTATTCAACCTGATGGAAAAATAGTAGGCGTTGGGAGGGCAACTGATAGGGTCTGTTTAATCAGATTAAATGAAGGTGGTACTTTCGATGAAAGTTTTGGAAGTGGTGGCAAAATAATTATTGACATACCTGGCTTTTGGGAATATGCAACAGACGTTGAGTTTCAAAACGATGGAAAACTTTTAATAGCAGGGCATATTCATAAAGAATGGACTCCATTAGGCGCTGCTGATAAGGTTTTACTAATCAGGTTAAATTTTGACGGAGGTTATGATAATTCTTTTGGCAATAATGGTATCGTGATAACTGATTTTCCGAATACCGTGGAAGGTGAACCAAGGGTAGAAATCTTGCCAGACATGAGTTTTATTGTTTTGTGTAGAATTGGGTTACCTGTTTCTGCCCCGGAGTTTGGGTTAATTAAATATTTGCCCAGTGGAGCAATTGACACAACATTTGGAACCCAAGGATTGGTAATGACAGATGTAAGCGAGTTTAACGATTCTCCACAAGAGTTGCTTATCCAACCTGATGGCAAAATTTTAGCCGCTGGTACATTGATTGACGGCTTTCCAGAAGATTATGAGTTGGTTAGATATCTGCCAAACGGAAATTTAGACGAGGATTTTGGAGAAAATGGAATTGTAATTACTGACTTGGCTGATGGTGAATCAACAAGCAACTTGGCATTGCTACCTGATGGAAAAATTGTGCTTGGTGGAACTGCAAATTGGGACTTAACCATTTTAAGATACCATCCAGATGGAAAACTTGACTCAGATTTTGGAATTAATGGAGTAGTAGTTTCCGAAATTACAAATAAGCAGAGAGGTGGAAATATCACATTGGTGGGTCAAAATATTTTTCAAACCGCAACACTTGAAGCTCTGGACAATCATAATAAACATATCATCCTGGGCTTTTCGTCAGATGGAGCAGTGAACACTTTTTTTGCAGAAGAAGGAGTTTTGAATTTTGACAATCCTGGTTATTTCTATGAGAGTGGAATAGAGCCAGCCTTGTTTCAAAATGATGGAAAAATGATTATTGGGGCTTATGCTACCGATAGCATTCCTCAAGCCATTATCAATGGAAATACCATTTACTACTCTCCTGATATATTTTTGATAAGGTTTACAAACGACACCATCTCGACGAGCAGTGCTGAAACTATTTTAAACGGTTTTGAGCCAAAAGTTTTTCCAAATCCTACATCTGGTAAGTTGTTTTTTGATGAGCAATGCAACCCTATCTTAGACTGTATCGAAACCATAGAAATATGCACCATGAATGGAATTCAAATTTATTCCAAGAAGATTGCTCCAAATGAGGCGACAATTTATTTGCCAGACCAGCTTGTGAATGGGATTTATATTCTTAAAATGGTTTCAAGTAGCGGATTGTTTTCAAGGAAAATACATATTCAAAGGTGAAACTTCAATTAAACGACGCTTTCAAAAAGACGTGGCTTGACTTTAAAAAGGCGTGTCGTTTTGGTTTTTATTGCCATCTCTTCCCGTATTTTCAAAACAGATTGAATCATTCCGTGTATTTCGACAAGTTTTGAATTTCATTGAGGCGGTTTGAAATAGTTGGCAATAAATGCAACGGCGGCATTATTTTTAGTTCATCGGTTTACTTTTGTTGAATCAGTATAGTAAAGACGGTCAAGGATATTAAGGATTGCAGAGACGTCCCCACAATCCTTAATATCCTTGGCCATCTTTAATATCCTGATTCAAATTTGCCCGGATGAGAAGACTGAGACGACTTTTCCTGACCCTCCTGCTGCTGGTGTTGCTTGTTTTTGCAGGCATTTTCACGGTCAACACCATTCAATTTTCCTCCCTACAAATCGCCGTCGAGCCGGTCGAGCCGGCAAAAATCAGCTACGACGCCATCGAGCGGCTTGCTGCCGCCGTGCGCATTCCAACCATCAGCTACGAGGACGGGCTGGACACGGCGGCGTTCCTGCGCTTCGATACTTTTCTGCGAAAAAATTACCCGCTCGTGGATTCGCTGCTGGAACGAGACAGTACCCGCTCGTTCAGCCACGTGCTGAAATGGTCGGGTGAAAATGCTCGCCTCTCCCCCATTTTGCTGCTGGCGCACACCGACGTCGTGCCGGTGGAAAACAGCAGCCAAATCCGGTGGCAATCGCCGCCTTTCGATGGCGTGGTGCGCAGCGATTTCGTGTGGGGCAGGGGCGCTTTGGATGACAAATCCTCGGTCTGCGGCATTTTGGAAGCGGTGGAAATGCTGTTGCAGGTAGATTATTCGCCGCAGCGAACAGTCTATATCGCCTTCGGTCACGACGAAGAAATCGGCGGCGAGCATGGCGCAAAAGCCATCGCCGAGCGCTTTCGGCAGCAAAACATCGAGTTTGAATTTGTGCTGGACGAGGGCAGCTTAGTCGTGGAAGATGCCTTTCCTGGCTTGACCAAACCGCTCGCATTGATTGGCGTCGCCGAAAAAGGCTATGCCACGTTTGACTTGTCGGTGAACCTGGCGGAAGGCGGTCACTCCTCGATGCCACCCTCCGGCACTGCCATCAACCTGTTGAGTGAGGCATTGGTGCGGCTGAAAAACAACCCGCCACCCGCTAAAATTGAAGGCACGGTGCAAGCCATGTTCGAGCACGTGGGGCCCGAAATGAGCCTGTTTCACAAGGTGATTTTTGCCAACCTGAAATGGACTGCGCCGCTGGTCAAGTGGCAGATGTCGCAAGAACCTGCCCCCAATGCCATGCTGCGAACCACGCTTGCGCCCACGCTGGTCAGCGGCGGTTTCAAGGAAAACGTCTTGCCGACCAGGGCGAGCGCCAAAGTCAATTGCCGCATTTTGCCAGGGGAAACAGTGGCATCTGTCGCCAATTTTGTCCGCAAAACAATTGATGATGAACGAGTTGTGGTCAAACCGAGCCAAGGCAGCCAGGCGAGCGAACCGCCCGTGGTGTCGGGCACGGCTACGTTCGGGTATCAAGTCATTCAAGCCACCGCCCGGCAGATTTTTCCCAAAGCCGTTGCCGCACCTTCGCTCGTCGTGGGCACGACGGACAGCCGGCATTATCAAATTGTCTCCAAAAACATTTACCGGTTTCAGCCGGTGCAGGTGAAAAAGGAAGATTTGAAGCGGTTTCACGGCTTTGACGAGCGCATCGGCGTGGAACAGTTTCGGCAGGCGGTGCGGTTTTACAGGCAGCTGATTTTGAATGCTTGCAAGTGACTTCTTCTCTCTTTTTGTCATTCCGCCAGGAACCTAACCTGAGCGGAATGACAAAAAGAGAGGAGAAGCCAATCAATAGCTCGACACGTAGATTTCATAGGAATAGACAATCTCCGCGGTCCCTTTTTCCTTCACCGAAGTTTCCCAGGCGACGTTGGTGCGCTTGTTCAATCGGGAGTTCGGGTTCACGATTTCCTCTTTTTCCCAATCCACATTCGAATCTTTCAGATTGCCAGTGATGGTGCGTTTCAAACGCAGGTCAATCTTTTTGCCCTTGAAATTGCTGATTTTGATTTTGCCCTCCACTTTCACCAGGTCGAAGGAAACGCCTGCCTTTTTATCAACATGGGCATTTTGCTGGCGGCTGGTTTCCCGTTCTGCCTGCTCGACTTTCACGTCTGGCGCTTCGGTCAGTTTGATGAAAGTTTTGCCACCAGCAGGCGTGTACGTCAATAAATCCTGGCTCACCGGGCGGTCATTTTCTTGCGCATTCACGACAAAAATGGAAGCGGTCGTCCAAGGTTGCTTGGTGTTGTTGCTGGCTTTGATGGTGTGGAAGACTTTGTTTTGCTCGTTGGGGGTGAATAAAAATTCCTGCTCGTAGGCACGTGACACCTCTTGATTGGGCGGCAGGTTGCACTCGTAAATGTGAGCGATTTCAATTTTTTCCTGAAAAATGGACTGCATCGAGCGACCGCCTTTTGGCAGGGAGAAATTTTTCAGGTTGTAAAAAAAGAGGTCTTCGTTGGCGCTTCCTTCCACCTCCGGGAAACCGCCGCCAGCATCTTCCATTTCCGCATCGTAGTTCGCCGTTTGCGTCATGAGCGCATTGGAAAAACGGTTGTAATCTGCCTGCCGCCGGTACGCAATGGCTTGAAGCACTTCATTGAAATTCACCAAAAAAGACAGCCTGTCGGCGTATTGAAAATTCGCCACGCCGACCACCAAATTCAGGTCGGTGTTGACCAAATCCTCGGCGTTGTTGGCGATTTCGCCTTGCAGGGTGAGGGTGGCGCTTTTGTCGCCGGTGAGTTCCAGCAAATATTGCGGCGCCCACTGCAAGCCGTTCGCCAGGTACATCATCTCGATAGGTTGCTCGGCTTTTTTGGTGGAGAAGGAAAGCTCGACGAGGTGGCGGGGCTTCACATTTTCCCGCTCGATTTGCAGGTTGGGCTTGTTGGCAAAAACCACATATTGAATCATCCTCGCCGGAATGGTGAACCACCGCTCTTTCAACTGCATATCTTTAATAGTTACGAGGCTATATTCATCATAAACCGGCTGCCCACGTTCATCCATTCGGGTAGGGCTGACCGAAACAATGCTTCCGAAAAATGGCTGCTCCTTCTCAATCACGCCACTTGCATTCATGCCGATATTTGCTCGCAGCAATTCGTGAATCGCCACGGCGCTCTGCATTTTTTTCTCTCGCAACGTGTCGGGATAGCTGGAAACTTTGGTCAACGTACCTTCCGTTGAGTTGAGCCAAAGCGTGCCGTAAAGCGCCGCCGGCGCTGGGTCAGGCAACAAAAACTTGCTGTCCTGCACTCGCAGGTTGCCGGATTTGATGAAAAAGGCTTGCCCGTTTTTGAAAATGGAAACGCTGCGGGTTTGCAGCGGCTGGGCGAAAAGGATTTGGCAGCAGAGCGCCGCCAGCACGGAAAGGATGGTTTTGAGTTTCATCTTCA
>CAZHLB010000078.1:1676-14404 GCA_964533005.1 uncultured Saprospiraceae bacterium | reverse complement strand
AGCTTAATTGCACCTGCCAGCCCTTAATTTGTCAAGGTTTTCCACGTTCCAGACAGTCTTGGAGGCATAGGCTGAACCCTGCGGTTTGATTGAGTCACGCAGCCCACCAAACGTCAGACAATAAGTTCTTTGGCAACAATCTTGTAATTGGAATCGCTTCCTGGGCGCATTCCAATTCAAAATGAGAGGTTTCCGCATTTCAGATGGGTTTTTTCAAATAATGGACAAGTGGTTGGTTCCCAATCACGTTGCGGAATTTCCCTTGCTCATTCGGAAGGCACGAGTTTTAATTATCATCCACCTGTTCCTGATTTTCATCTCGGTTTTGATGCACCTGTTCAACACGACCTTCTTTCCGGAAGCCAATCCGCAACTGAAATTAGGGGTGCTTATTGGAATCGGATTGCTTTACGTTTTCAAGCGGTGGGGAAGTTTTATGGTCTCGGGAAACTTGCTTTCCCTTTTTGTGGGGCTGATTTTGGGGCAAGCCGTTTTTATAACCGGAGGTCTCTATTCCGACAATTTGCTCTGGTTGATGGCGGTGCCGTTGCTGGCGCTCTTGTTTTCCAATCCTACTTCGGGTTTTTTATGGCTGGTAGCTTTGCTTGGTTTCACGAGCTATTTGTACTTGTTGGAAATGCAGGCAACCACCTCCTTTCGGCAGCAAACCCTCCATTTGGACGGCTCTTATTTTTGGGTGACTTACTGCGGCTTGTTCGTCATGGTGGTTGGCATCGTCCTCATTTTCGCCACCGGGCAGGCTTTGATTATCAAAACGTTGCAAGAAAAACAGGAAGAATTGACCCGGCAAAAAGCAGAAATTACCCGCCAGGCACAGTCGCTCAAAGAAGCGGAAGAAAAACTCATAAGCTCCAACCAACAACTGGAACAGTTTGCCTACGCCGCTTCCCACGACCTGAAAGAGCCGTTGCGCATGATTAACATGTACACCCAATTGACCCGGAAAAAATTGACTGCCTACCTCGACCAGGATACCCGTGAATACATGGCTTTCGTGACAGATGGCGTGGTGAGAATGGAGCGGTTGCTGACTGACTTACTCGAATATTCCCGCCTCGGTCGAAACAAGCAGGAAGGCAGGGACGCCAACCTGAACGACGTTTTGCAAATCGTCATCAGCAACCTGATGGCGGCGATGAAAGAGACCGACGCAGCCATTTTGTCCAACCAGTTGCCAGTCATCAAAGCATCTGCGACGGAGATGATTCGCCTGTTTCAAAACCTGATTTCCAACTCCATCAAGTTTCGCCAGAAGGGCGTGAAACCTGTTGTTGAAATCACCTGCCAATCTCAAAATGGCAGCTACGTCTTTCAATTCCACGACAACGGCATCGGCATTCCCGAAGAGCATCGCTCGAAAGTGTTCAACCTTTTCGAGCGCCTGCACAGCATCCGGGATTACGAAGGCACCGGCATAGGCTTGGCTTCCTGCAAAAAAATCGTGAACCACCTCGGCGGGGAGATTTGGATTGAGCCGGGCGGGAAGGAGGGGACTACTTTCTGTTTTTCGATTCCAAGGCAAGCAGGCAAATAATCTACTTACCTACTTGAATTTCAACCCGTTACATCCAAATCCTCCTCATCGTAGTACCCGGTATCCATATCCTTTTTCCACTTGACGAAGTACGTAATTTGCCCCGTGTGGTAGGAAAAATGCTCTACCACATGCACCAAAATGCTCAAGCCTGTCTCTTGAAAACCTTGAACGAGGACGGGCTGGAGAATTTGCTCAGGGGTCAATTTTTCCAAAACCGCTTCCACGCCTTGCATCACTTCATCCAGGCGGCGCAGCAATTCTGCCGTTGGAAGGGGCCCCCGTTCATCGAATTCTGTCTGCCGCTGCCGTTGGTCGGGCGCACCGCCCAAGCCAGTGAGCACCCATTGGCGAACGTTGCCGCATAGATGCAAAATGAGGTTGCCGACGCTGTTGCTATGCTCGTTTGGGCGAAGCCAGATTTCCCGTTCGGTGAGTTCGGCAAGGCATTTTTTCACCCTGGGGACGCTTTCTCCCACGAGGCGGCGGCGCACTTCCGCCACGAGCAAGTCTCTAAATTCTTTCATAATTGGATGTTTGAATGCCTGACGGGTTAGATGGCTCAATGGCTCAATCTCCAGCCATTTAACCCATCAGCCATCTATATTGCGGCACAATTTAGCCAACTATGAAAGTTTACATTTTAACCATCGGCGACGAGCTGCTCATCGGGCAGGTGATTGACACCAACTCGGCTCGCATGGCTCAGTTTCTTCTTGAAATCGGCGGGCAGGTGATTGAAAAAAAGGCAATCGCCGACTCGCACGACGTCATCGTTGAAGCCTTGAAAACGGCGACCGAAAAGGCAGACATCGTGCTGGTGACGGGCGGCTTGGGGCCCACGAAAGACGACGTGACCAAAAAAGCATTGGCTGATTTTTACGGCGTTGGTTTTGTTTTTCACCAGGAAACTTGGGAGCGCATCGTCGCCATGTTTGCCAAATTTGGCAGCCCGCTCACCGAGTCGCTGCGGGAGCAATGCCTGATGCCGCAGAACGCCGAGATTTTGACCAACAAAATGGGAACTGCGCCGGGGATGTGGTTCGACGAAGGCGGCAAGGTGGTGGTCAGTATGCCGGGAGTGCCTTTCGAGATGGATTATTTGATGGAGCATGAGGTCGTGCCGAGGTTGTCCGAGCGTTTCGCTGGCAAGCCCATCGCCCACCGAACCGTGCTGACGACTGGCGTTGGCGAGACTTTTATCGCTGAAAAACTCAAGGATTTTGAGGGAAACCTGCCTGCCTGGTTGAAATTAGCCTACCTCCCCGCCATCAGTCAGGTGCGCCTGCGACTGACCGCTTCCCATGACGACGAGCTTTTGATGAAAAAAACGCTGGCGGAAAAATTGGCGGAAATGCAAAGCCTCCTCCCGCCGGAAATCATCGCCGGGTACGAAAAAGACACGATTGAACTGGCAGTCGGCAGGCTTTTGAAAGAGCGGAAATTGACCCTTTCGACGGCGGAAAGTTGCTCCGGCGGCTACCTGGCGCACATGATTACAACTGTGCCGGGGTCTTCCAATTACTTCATGGGCAGCGTGATTTCTTATTCCAACGAAGTGAAAATGAGGCAGTTGGGCGTGAAAGAAGAAACCCTGAAAGAGTTCGGCGCAGTCAGTGAGCAGACGGTTAAAGAGATGGTCGCAGGCGCTCTCGACTTGCTGAGAACAGACATTGCCATCGCCACTTCCGGCATCGCAGGCCCCGACGGCGGCACACCGGAAAAGCCAGTCGGCACGATTTGGTTGGCAGTCGGCGACAAAAACCGCATCGAAACGAAGAAGCTACAACTCGGCAAAGACCGCCTGCGGAATATTCAATACACCGGGCTGTATGCACTCAATTTGCTGCGCTTGTTTTTGAGGAATGGCTGACGGCGAAGCTCCACCCACCGTCAAGTGAAATTCTATTTTTGCCGCTCAAAAAATTCTGACATGAAACAACTGCTTTTCCTTTTCGCCACGCTCTTCCTGTTCAATGCTTGCAGCAAAGACCTTTCGCCAGAGGAGCAACTTGTCAAAGACCTCGATAAAATTCAGGATTACCTCACCGACAATAACCTCACCGCTCAGTCCTTGCCTTCCGGGTTGCACTATATAATAGATGTGCCCGGCAGTTCCGAGCATCCCACGCTCGCCGACCAGGTGACGGTGCATTACAAAGGCTATTTTTTGGATGGCGACGTGTTCGACCAGACGTCGGGGACGCCTATCACTTTTTCCCTGGGAGGGGTGATTGAAGGCTGGCAGCAGGGCATTACGCTTTTTGGAAAGGGTGGGAAAGGCGTTCTGTTGTTGCCCTCTTATTTAGCCTATGGCACGAATCCGCCTTCGGGCATTCCAAAAAATGCGGTGATGATTTTTGATGTCGAATTGGTGGATTTTTGAACTAGGATGGCAGGGATAGCGAAGGATTTTCAGGATGTTCAATCCAAAAAATCCTTCGCTATCCCTGCCATCCTAGTTCTACAAGTAATGAAAGTTCAAGGCAAAAATTACCGCACCATCTGGATTCACCCGACCGATGTATCGGTCGTTCAAATCATTGACCAGCGCCAGTTGCCACACCGCTTCGTGGTCGAAGACTTGAAAACGCTGGAAGACGTGGCAATTGCTATCGAAGAAATGCACGTCAGGGGAGCGCCGCTCATTGGTGCAGCGGCAGCATGTGGAATGCATCTGGCTGCAATTGAAGCGACGCTGAAATCACCATCGAAAAATTTTGACCACTTGATGCAGCGGGCTGCCGAACGCCTCAGAAAGACCCGACCCACCGCCGTCAATCTCAATTACGCAATCGAAAGGGTCTTTGCCGGATTAATAAAATTGAAAGGCAGAAGCAAGTGGGAACAAGGAGGCTTGCCTCTCTTGGTGGCGCTTAACATCATCGAAGAAAGCGTCCAGCATTGCCGCAGCATGGGCGAACATGGCTTGAAGCTGATTGAAAAAATTTACGAGCAAAAGCAAGCCCCGGTCAACGTTTTGACGCATTGCAACGCAGGTTGGCTCGCCTGCATTGACTACGGAACTGCCACCGCTCCAATTTATGCCGCCCAGGAAAAAGGCATTCCCGTTCACGTTTGGGTTGATGAAACCCGCCCCCGCAACCAGGGCGCTTCGCTCACCGCCTTTGAATTATTGGAACAAGGCATCCCGCACACCATCATCGCCGACAACACGGGCGGGCATTTGATGCAGCACGGAATGGTGGATTTGGTCATCGTCGGCACCGACCGCACGACCCGCACCGGCGATGTGGCAAACAAAATCGGAACCTACCTCAAAGCATTGGCTGCGAAGGACAACGGAGTGCCATTTTATGTCGCAGCGCCTTCATCTTCAATTGATTGGAACGTGCGAAACGGCTTGGCAGAAATCCCAATCGAGCAGCGCAGCGCCGACGAAGTCCGATGCATCGAAGGTTTGGGAGAGGATGGCGAGGTAAAAAAAATCTTGCTGACGCCAAAAGACAGCCCCGCTGCCAATTATGCTTTCGACGTGACGCCTGCCCGACTTGTGACTGGCTTGATAACGGAGCGGGGAGTTTGCGAGGCGAGCGAGGAAGGACTGGCGAGGTTGTTTTTGGAAAAATCCCCAGCCGATTAGTTTTAAGCAAAGCATCGCTACTTCTTCCGGTTTATTCCACCTTTAGAGTTTTCACTTCTCCTGCCGGAGTAATCATTAAAAATTCTTTTTTCGTCTCCACTTTCACGGAAGGCTTGCGCTCCGGAAGCGTAAATTTTACCACCAGATTGTAGGAAAACTGTACCACTGGCTCTAAGATGTCGGGGTTGATAACGATGTCATAGTCATTGGCTGGAATGGCATTGTAGAAGCGGGAGACAGGCTTTTCTGCCACATTTACAACAGCGTTTTTTTCTGCGGCGTCAACATTTTGAGAATAAAATGCCTGGTAACTTTCGTAGCGGTTGATGGGGTAGGCAACCCAGGCATTTTCACCGGAAATCACGTATGCCGAATCGAGCGCCAAGCCCAGGGATTCGTGGTGTTTCGTCACCGTTTTCAAATAATCCAAAGTCGCTGCCCGCAATTGCTGATAGACCTTTTCCTGGTTCTTCACGAAGTAATCCACTTTCACGATGTCATAAATTTCCTGGCGGGAAGCGGCAGCGACAATTTTGTCGAGCAAGGCTGGCTTCGAATACCTGATGTGTACGTTTTTCTGCAACTCGAACCCCTTGGGCACTTCCGTGTAGGTCTTTTTGGAAAACAGTTTTTTGGAAACTTCCTGCTCGTACTTGGGTAGGAAATTGACCATATCCACATAAACATTGGTGTCTGGAATGCCCATGCCCTTCAAATCTGCCAGAAATTGACTCAAGCGGGAGTTCATCAGCGACTCGGTCTCTTCCACCGTTTTTCCCACTTGTACGATATTGAAAAGAGCGGTGTAGGAATAGGCTTTCTGGTTGGAAAGCGCATTGATGGTAATTTGCAGCACGTTTTCGCCAAGGATGCTGGCAGCCTTGGGCAGAGCGCGGTATTGCGCATTGAATTGCACGTTGGAATACGTCTGCTGTTGGTTGGCATAGTTGCCCATGACTTGCGCCAGGGACGAAGAAAACATGGTGGCAAAAAAAGCCAGGCAGGCAAGCGTTTTCATAAAAATTTATTGAGAAGCGTTCATCATAAATCCAGCAAAAGCGTCACCGGGTCTTCCAGCAACTTTTTCACTTTCACCAAAAAGGTTACAGATGTGCTGCCGTCAATTACCCGGTGGTCGTAGCTCAAAGCGAGGTACATCATCGGGCGAATTTGCACCAACCCGTTCACGGCGACCGGGCGCTGCTGGATGGCGTGCATTCCGAGGATGGCGCTTTGCGGTTCGTTCAAAATCGGCGTACTCAAAAGCGAGCCGAAAATGCCGCCGTTGGTGATGGTGAACGTGCCGCCGCTCATTTCTTCCAATGACAGCGTACCGTTCCGAGCTTTGTCGGCAAGCTCCTTGATTTTGAATTCCACCTGCGCAAAATTCAGAGATTCAACGTTTTGCACTGGCGGCACGACCAAGCCGTTGGGCGTGGAAATAGCAATGGAAATGTCCACATAGTCATGGTAAACCACGTCGTCGCCATCAATCATGGCGTTCACGTCGGGCATTTCGAGCAGCACTTTGGCGCAGGCTTTTGCGAAAATGCTCATGTAGCCGAGCTTGATGCCGTATTTCTTCACGAAACTCTCCTGGTACTTTTCCCGAAGGGCATTCACTTCCGTCAAGTCCACCTCGTTGAAAGTGGTCAGCATGGCGGTTTGATTCTTGGCACTGACGAGGCGGCGGGCGATGGTGCGCCGCATCCGGCTCATTTTTTTGCGGCTTTCTTCTCGGGAAAATGCAGTGGCTGGTGCGGTTGCGGGCGGCGGCGTCTGCTCCCCTTTAGGGGTTGGGGGTGGTGCGGCGGCGGCCGGTTGTGCTGGTTCGGATTTTTTGGATTCGGCAACTTTGGCGGCGTCTTCTTTTGTGATTCTGCCATCCTTGCCGGTGCCTTTCATGTCGCTGGCGCTGACGTTTCCTTCGGCAAGAATTTTTGCGGCGGCAGGCGATGGATGCCCGGTGGCGTAGGTGGATTGAGTTTCGGCAGGTGCAGGTTTTGCCTCGGTTGGTGCAGGTTTACTTTCAGCGGCAGGCGCAGTTTCCGCTTTTTTTTCAGCGTCGCTGCCATTGTCCTTCGCTGCCGAGGTATCAATTTTTGCAACCAAAGCGCCGATGGCAAGGTCGTCGCCTTCGGCAGCGACATGGATGAGTTTGCCGGAGGATTCGGCGGGAAATTCGAGAGTGGCTTTGTCAGATTCGAACTCGCAAATCGGCTCGTCCCGTTCGACGTATTCGCCGTTTGCTTTGAGCCATTTCGAGAGGGTGACTTCGGTGATGCTTTCGCCCACGACGGGGACTTTCATTTCGACGATGCTCATTGCTGAATTGTCTTGCCAGTAGAGAGTGAGAGTTGGAGGGAAATTTTGATAAAATTTCCCTCCAACTCTCGCTCTCCGATAGGTTTTACCTGCAAGGCGGGCAAAGATAAAAGTCCATTCCAGCAAGCCAACTTCGACGATTTCGGATTTCGGGATTTCGGATTTCGGCATCATATCCGAAATCCGAAATGCCGAAATCCGAAATCAATTCCGGTACCTGAATTTGTAAATCCGGGCGACGCCTTCCTTGCCTTCGTTGCTGATGAACAAAGTGCCGTCGGCATCGAAACACAAACCTTCGGGCTGGGTATGGATGGTTTTTTTCAGCTTTTCAAAGTTGACAATCTTGCCTTCCTGGGTCAGCACCAGCAACATTTTGCCAGTGGAAGAGGTGACATAAATCTCGCCCGTGACCGGGTGAACGGCGATGCCGGAAGGGCTGAATTTCAACTCCGGCGTTCCCGGTGTGAAATATTCTTGCAGCTTTTCCTTGTGGTCGTTGCTTTGGCAATGGTCGAGGTAGGCTTGAATGTTTTCCAAAGTCAGCATGAAAACCGGCGTTGCCAGCATCTCCATTTTGTCGAGGCTAAAAGCGTAGATGGCTCTTTTCAAAGCGCCGTTTTCGCCGACCTCGCCTTTGCCTTTGCAGCCGACGAGCAGGCGGTTGCCGAGGGGGTCAAAGCCCAAGCCTTCCACATCATTTTCCTTGTTGAGACAAGAGGGAAGCTGAACGGTCTCCCGATTTTCCGACAGGAAATTTTTTACAAGAAACAGCTTGCCGCTGCTTTTCACGGCGAAGGCATCGTTGCCCACGATTTCAAGCCCTTCGTAGTCGCCGTCTTCCCAAAAATTGACCTCCTGCATGATGGCGCCAGTGTTTTTGTCGAGCAAAAAAATCACCCCTTTTTCGTCGTCTATGGCGGCGAGGTGCTGACCGTCGGCGGTCATGCTCAAACCGGAAACTTCTTTCAAGCGGTCGGGCAGTTCGAAAGTAGCGTCGGGTTCGTCCAATTCGTAGGGAAAAGCGGGATGCGGCGAGGTCGAAATTTGAGAGCGAACAGCCGTTTGGGAAAATGTTGCCTGGAGTTGAAACAAGCAGGCAGCAGTGAGTGGGAGCCAGAACAATTTAAGCATGGGTGAGAATTAATCGAATTTTGAAAGCAGATGGAAATCAGATGATTGGGTCGGGCAAAAATAAAAAAGTCGCACCCGAAGGGTGCGACCGTAATTAACAAATTATAATCTCATGAAAATAAACGATACATTCCTAACTTCATTTCTCAGTAGAATGTTTCAGCCAGAAGAAAGAAAATCTGTTTCGTTTGCACACGCAATAAAGTTTTTAACAAATTGGTAAGATGAAGAACATTCGCAAGGCGGAAATCCTCAAAGTCAATGGTTTAGAGGGGAAGGTGCAAGCAGATTTTCTCGTCGTAGAGGAGCCGTTGGAAATCCGTCTGGGTTTTGAAAAAGACGGCGTCCGGCATCAAAAAAACATCTCCGTCACCATGCGCACGCCGGGCGAGGACGAAGAATTGGCGCTTGGTTTTCTATTCACCGAAGGCATCATCGCTGGCATTTTACAAGTGAAAAACATTGCCGCCGCACCCGTCCGGCAGTCGGAGGCGAGGGAAAATGTCGTGGTCGTTGAACTGGCGGGCGAGCTTGAAACGAGCTTCAAAAGATTGGAGCGGAATTTCTACGTGACCTCCTCTTGCGGCGTCTGCGGAAAGGCATCCATCGAAGCGGTGCGGGTGCAGGGAAGTTTTGAGTTGATTGAAAATCAACCAGTTGTTTCGCCAAGCCTGCTTCATTCCCTGCCGGAAAGGTTGCTGAAAAGCCAGTCCGTTTTTGGCTCGACGGGCGGCTTGCACGCTGCGGCATTGTTCGACCTGAGCGGCAATTTGCTGCTCGCAAGGGAAGACGTCGGCAGGCACAATGCCCTCGACAAGCTCATCGGCGCTGCCTTACGGCAAGGGATATTGCCGTTGTCCGATTTCATTGTGCTGGTGAGCGGCAGGGCGGGATTCGAGTTGGTGCAAAAATCAGTGATGGCAGGCGTCCCGATTTTGGCGGCGGTTGGCGCACCGACGAGCCTTTCCGTGCAGTTGGCGGAGGAGGCGGGAATGACGCTGGTGGGTTTTTTGCGAAGCGGGCATTTTAATGTTTACACCTGCCCGGAGCGGGTTGGGTTTAGAAATGTCATCCCGAAAATGTCGGGATGACATTTCTGCCATCGCCTTCCTGGCTTTGCAAATCCGTTTACTTTTGCCGCCTCTTGAACTATATTTTTTCACCAAATCAATAATTCTCATGGGTAGAGGAGACAAAAGAAGCACCAAAGGCAAGATTCGCCTCGGTTCGCACGGCAAGACTCGCAACAAGAAAACCAACCGTCCGCATCCGCCTAAGCAGGTGGTGAAGAAGGCGAGTTGACTTTTTTGAATTAGGATGAGTGGGGATGTTTAAGGATATTAAGGATTGGGACGTCTGTCGTCCCAATCCTTAATATCCTTGAACATCCAACTCATCCTAATTCAAATTCTAAATGAAAATCAGAATCCAAGGCAACTCCATCCGCTTGCGCCTCTCGCAGTCCGAGGTGCGGCGCTTCGTCGAAACGGGCGTTGTGAAAGACAGCATCCGCTTCGGAGTGATGCCGGAGGCGTCTCTTTTTTACAGCCTGGAAAAAGCGGACGTGCCAGCTTTGAACGCAGCCTTCGCCGACAGTCAAATCAAAATCAGCATACCTGCCAACTTCGCTGGTGAATGGGCAAGTTCCGACCAGATTAGCATGGAGCACGAAGCCGACCTGGGCAATGGCGAGCGCCTGAAAATCCTCGTCGAGAAAGACTTTCAATGCCTGACTGACCGCCCCGGCGAGGATGAAAGCGACAATTTTCCCAACCCGAATGCCAGTTGTTAAAAAATCATGTTTCACCTCTTTGGCATCCGCCATCACGGCTCCGGCTCCACCAGGAGTCTTCTTCAAGCACTTTCCGCCTGCCAGCCTGATTGCATCCTCATCGAAACGCCTGCCGACGCCGAGGGTCTTTTGAAGCATCTCGAAGAAAATCCCACCTTCCGCACTCCCGTCGCCATGCTGATTTACGACCCGAAAAACATTAGCCGGGCGAGCTATTTGCCACTGGCGGAATTTTCGCCGGAATGGCAGGCAATTCATTTTGGCTTGCAGCAAAAAATCCCCGTGCGGTTTATTGATTTGCCGATGGGCTTGGGCTTTGCCTTCGATGCCGCCGAGCGGGAAAACCAGCAAGCATCACTTGATTTAGCGGAAAAACTTAGCCCGGAGGAGCGCCAATTTCATCACGACCCGATGGGTGCGCTGGCGCAATTGGCAGGCTATTCCGACAGCGAGCGGTGGTGGGAGGTGATGTTTGAAAGTGTTGAAAATCAGGTGGAAATCTTTGCAGCTATTCTCGAAATGGTCACCGCATTGCGCCAAGCTGCCGCCCACGAAACGGCGGAAACTTTGCGCCGGGAAGCCTTCATGCGGCAGACCATCCGGCAAGCGCAGAAAGATGGTTTTCAAAATATCGCCGTCGTTTGCGGCGCTTGGCACACACCAGCGCTAAACGATTTGAGCAAGTTCAAAGTGAGCGCCGACGCCGCTTTGCTGAAGGGCGTGAAAAAAATCACGACCGTCGCCACTTGGATTCCGTGGAGCTACGACCGGCTCACTTTTCAGAGCGGCTACCGGGCAGGCGTAATTTCCCCGGCTTGGTACGAACTGCTTTTTACCGAGCCAAAACAGGCGACACTGCGCTGGATGATTGACGTGGCGAGGCTGTTCCGGGCGGAAGATTTGGACGCATCGAGCGCACACGTCATCGAGGCAATTCGCCTGGCGGAAACGCTGGCGACCCTGCGAGGACTGGCGTTGCCGGGTTTGGATGAATTGAAGGAAGCGGCAATCACCTGCATCTGCGGCGGCGAAGTAGAAAAGCTGCAACTGATTAAAAACAAGTTGGTTGTCGGCGAAAAAGTAGGTAGCGTGCCGGACAGTGTGCCTACCGTTCCCTTGCAACGAGACGTGGAACAAGCCGTGAAATCTGCCCGCCTGACGAAATATTGGGAAAACACAACCGAGCATTGGCTCGGCGAAACCGCCAGCCAACCCAGGGGCGGCATCGACCTGCGAGAAGAAACCGACCGCTTGAAAAGCCAACTTCTGCACCGCCTGAACTTGCTCAGCATACCCTGGGGAGAGCAGGTGGAACTCAACCGGCACGTGTCGGCAGGCGGTTTCAAAGAATTTTGGAAGATGCGATGGTCGCCTGATTTTGCCATCCGCATCATCGAAATGGGCGCTTGGGGCAACACGGTGGAGGAGGCTTGCGTCAACTTTTTGCTGAAAAAAACCGCCGAAATCAATGCCCTGCCCGCCCTCACCGACCTGCTCCGCCAGACTTTGAATGCTCTACTTCCTGCCGCTTTCGATGCCTTGTTGCAAAAGCTGGAAAACCTCGCCGCCATCGCCTCCGATGTTTATAACCTGATGGATGCGATGCCGCCGCTGGCTCAAGTAGTTCGCTACGGCAACACGAGAGGCACCAACGTAGCCGCTGTCGAGCGGTTGGTGCAGCACGTGACGCCGAGGATTTGCATCGCACTGCCCGGCTCGGTCGCCTCGCTCGACGAGGATGCTTCGAGGGAGGCGCTTTCAAAAATTCTCGCCGTCAACCGGGCGCTCGGCTTGCTCAATTCGCCTGAATTATTGGAAGAATGGTTTGCCGCCTTGCGAAACATCGCCGCCAGTCCAAGCACCAATGGCATCCTAACAGGCGCTTGCACCCGCCTTTTGTTCGACAAGCAAATTTTCAGCGCCGAAGAAACGGCGACCCGGATGCGCTATGCCTTGTCGCCAGCGAACCCATCACTTGCTGCCGCCGAATGGCTGGAAGGTTTTCTGCAAGGCAGCGGCTTGCTGCTCATCCACCACGCCACGCTTTGGAACTTGCTCGACCAATGGGTGGACGAGTTGGGTGAGGAGGTTTTTACCGACGTGTTGCCGCTGCTGCGGCGCACTTTTTCAAGGTTTGCGCAGCCAGAAAGAGAGCGGATGCTGGATTTGGCGAAACATGGTCAGGCTTCGCCGGTGAAAAAAGAAGAAGTAGATTTCGACGAGGAGAGAGCGGTGGCTGTTTTGCCAACGGTGCGGATGCTGCTGGGAATCTGACGAAAAGCTGACAGGTGGAAAATGCGTGCGGCGGCGCTTTTAAA
>CAZHLB010000078.1:0-1666 GCA_964533005.1 uncultured Saprospiraceae bacterium | reverse complement strand
ACAAACCCTCACGGGGGAAATTGGCGCGCCCCCAATAAAAAATTTTATAAAAAAATTTTTTCAAGTCGGCGCACGCATTTTCCACCTGTCAGCTTTAGGTTCCAAAATCTACTTTTGACCGCTCAACCCACTCGCATGGAATTTTTCTACAACGGCATAAAACTCGGTTTCGCCCTCAGCCTTTTGGTGGGGCCCATTTTGTTCACGCTGCTGCAAACCAGCGTGGAACAAGGCTTTCGGGCAGGCTGGGCGGTGTGCCTCGGCATCTGGACGAGCGATGCACTGTTCATTTTGGCGACTTATTTTGGCGTTTCCTACGTGATTGCCTTCACCCAATGGCATGGCTTTCAAACCACGCTGGGCGTGGGCGGCGGCATCATTCTCATCCTGTTCGGCTTGTTTTCCCTGCTTGCGCAGCCGCCACGACAAAGTTTGGAAGGTTGCCACTTGCCTCGTTATTCCTCCTATTTTTCCTTGTGGCTGAAAGGTTTTCTGATAAACTCTTGCAATCCGTTCAGCTTCTTTTTCTGGCTGGGCATCACGACCGTTTTGTTTTCAGGTGAAAAACCGATGCCGGTGGAAGAGGCTCCGCTGTTTTACACTGGCTTGGTGGGTACGCTCGTCGTGACCGATTCGCTGAAAATAGCGTTGGCGAAGGTCATCCGGCGGTGGTTGAAACCAAAATACGTGGTGATTTTCAACAAAGCCACCGGGGTCATTTTGATGATTTGTGGCGTAGTGCTTTTTGCGAGGACGTTTCAACTTTTTGGGCTTTGAAATAGCCCGACTGGCATCTTTTGACAGGTTTGCGCATCGTCGGCAGAGGTAAAAAAACGGGCGGCGAGTACTGGCTGCTTTTTTTTTTCAAAAGTCAGGATTGAAGAAAGGCGAGCGCAACAAAATGCCCGGTAGTTGGTAAGATTGATTCCGAAGGGTGCAGTTGCGGGTGACTTCCAGTCACCCGGTCACCTTGCTTTCTGTTAAAAATTGATTTCGGTCTGGTTCAAATATGAACCGCTCGGTTCGCCGTCGCTGCAAGCGCAGCCTCTTTGATAGCTTCTGTGAAAGTCGGGTGCGCATGACTCATCCGAGCGCAATCTTCCGCCGAGGCTCGAAATTCCATCAACGCCACCGCTTCGGCAATCATGTCTGCCGCCCTGGCAGCTACCATGTGAATGCCCAAAATCTCATCCGTTTTCTTGTGGGCGAGCACTTTGACCATGCCTTCCGTGTCGGTGCTGGCTCTTGCCCTGCCGAGGGCTTTCATCGGGAACTTGCCTGATTTGTAGGGAACGCCGTCGGCTTTGAGTTGCTCCTCTGTTTGCCCGACACTGGCGACTTCGGGCCACGTGTAAACGACGCCGGGGATGAGGTTGTAATTGACGTGCGGGCGCTGCCCGGCGATGGTTTCGGCGACAAAAACGCCCTCCTCTTCAGCCTTGTGCGCCAGCATTGCACCACGAATGACGTCGCCGATGGCGTAAATTCCAGGCACGCTGGTCTGCAAATGTTCGTCCACGACGACTCTGCCTTTTTCATCGAGTTGGACGCCTGCGTTTTCCAAACCTAAATTATCCGTGTACGGTCGCCTGCCGATGGCGACGAGGCAGTAGTCTGCTTCGAGGGTAAATTTTCCTTCGCTATCTCGTTTTTGCACCTCGACTTT
>CAZHLB010000077.1:0-14438 GCA_964533005.1 uncultured Saprospiraceae bacterium | reverse complement strand
AGCCTTGTCGGACTTCTTTCCGTTGGCAGCCGCCGCTTGCCCTCGCTTGTTTTTCCTGCGAAAAAGAGGAAGCTCTGCCGCCTGCCACTCTCGAAAAAACGCTTTCCGATAATTCACGTTCGCCCCCTGAAAACGCCTCGCTCGCTTGCCCCATTGCGCCTGGCGGAACGGTGGCGGATTGCGAGCATCCGCCTTGCCAGGGTTTTTCAAACTCATCCTTTCATCTTCTAAATCTATCCGAATGAAAAAGAACATTTTACCCTTCTCCCTGGCGCTGGCTTGCCTGACCTGGCTTCCGGCAATTTCTCAAAAATGGCAACCCCTGGGGCACGGCTTGCTCCCTACCGGGTATGCTCTTTACGGCATTTCCGTCGTCAGCGAAAACGTCATCTGGGCAGTCGCCGACGTGGACACTGCGACCATTCCGCCTGTCCCTGCCGGGCACCTCATCAAAGTCATCAAGACGACCGACGGCGGGCTGAACTGGTCGGTTTATGATGTGGAAGAAAGTGTTGGGCGTGTCAGTTGGAACGTGGAAGCGGTGGACGACAAAACCGCCTGGCTGACCACCCAAGACCTCGGCAGCGGGCTGGGGCGGGCACTCTACAAAACCGAAGACGGCGGCGAAACCTGGACGCAGAAATTGTTTCACCGGGCAGGCGGCGTCTTCGTCCGGGCACTCGACGAATCGCACATTTATTGCCAGAACGGAAGGTTCGCAGGCTGGTCGGAAGACGGTGGCGAAACTTGGACGTTGGACACGCTGGAAGCTTACGCAGCAGACGAGTTCAACGTGTTGTATTCTGGAAACAACATGGCTGCCGCCGTCGGCGACACGGTTTGGGTAGGCACGACAAAAGGCAGGGTTTGCCGGGCGACCAACTTCGGAAACACCATCGAGTTGATAGACATTGACACCTCAGCGGAGTTTGAAATCGTCAACGTCGCTTTCAACGACCACCTGCACGGGATGCTCCAAAGCCTCAATCCGACTGATTTTACGGCACGGCTGCATATCACCTCGGATGGCGGCGCAACCTGGCAACTTGCCGCCAGCCAACCGCCACCCGATGGCAGGAACTACAACATTGCAGCATTGCCGGGCATTGCAGGCGCTTTTGTGTTAATCCAAGACCCTTATTCCACCATGATGTCGAATGAGGTCAACGCATTTTACACGCTTGATTTCGGCAATACTTTGAACCTCGTCGAGCCTGCAACCGGCACTTCCAATTCAGTGGATTTCATCAGCCCGACCAAAGGCTGGGCGACGGCGGGACTCATTGTGGACGAAAACACGCCTGCCTTTTTCAAATGGGAAGCACCTGCGGTCAACCCGGTGGCTTTGGCGGAAACCTTCGATGCCTTGACCGCCCCGCTGGGCTGGATGGCTGAGGGTTACTGGGATTTCGGCACTCGACTCACACACAGCACCTCCTTCTTTGCACCTCCCGAACACGGCACGTTTGCCGTGCTAAACGACGACCTGCTGGGCGGTCCCGCCATTTCCAAAGACAAGCTCATTACGCCACAACTCGACCTGGCTTTTTATGAGGAGGTGCGCCTGACCTTCGAGTCTTTTTTTGTGAACGGCGACTGGAACGGCGCCGACGAAACGGCGAAAGTGCTCGTCAGCACCGACAGCCTTGCCACCTGGCAGGAGATTTTTGAAATCGAATCCGGCAGCGACGTATGGCAAACCGTGCGGGTAAGCTTATCCGATTTTGCCGGGCAAAAAATTCACCTGGCTTTCGAATACGACGACGCGCTTGAATGGAACTATGGCTGGGCAGTGGACGACGTTGTGATTGGGCTGACGCCTGCCTACGACGCCGAGGCTTCGACCGGCAAGATTTCGGAATATTCCATCAACACGCCCAAGCACCTCCCTGCCTTGCAAGCAAATTTTGCGGTGGAAAATTTCGGCTCGGCGTCGCTCGCTGGCGTTACCGTTCAATTCGACGTGTTGCACGATGGCAGCCCATTTTTCAACACCAACTTACCGCTGCCTGAAATCACGTCGTTCACGACGCACCAGGACGACATCGCCTTGCCTGCCTTGACAGCAACCGGCAACTATGATTTTAACCTGGCTGCCTCGCACCCCGAACTGGGCGGCATTTTTTATGAAAATGAGCAACCGCTGGAAATCAGCGACTCCATCATGGCGAGGGACGACGGCAGCCGGGAAACCAGCATCGGTTTCCCATTTGGCAATCCAACCTGGTACGGCTACTACGGCAGCGAGTTCAAACTGCTGCAAACGGATACCCTGACGGGCATTTCAATTTGGATTACTTCGCAAACGGCAGGCGCTTTCAATTTAGTCGTCAACTCGAAAGACGAGTTGGGCATTCCGAAAGTGCCGGTCTTTCACTCCGAGCCAATCCCTGTGCCCGCTGGCTACAACAATTGGGTCTATTTTCACCTGCCTACTCCACTCATTTTGCCACCCGACACCTACCTGTTCGCCGCCGGGCAAGACACGGTGCAAGGTGTTCACGGCTTCGGTTTCGACGCCACGACTTTTAACCTGACCTACTGGATTATGGGTTTGCTGCCGTCGTACGAATGGACGAGCTACACGACGGGCGGTTTCAATTTCAACCTGATGATTCGCCCGCATTTCAATCCGCTGACGCCGAGCGGCATTTCGGAAGTCCCGGCTGGAAAAATGATGCTGTCGCCCAATCCAGTGACTGATTTTCTACGCATTGAGTTGCCGGAAAATGCAGGTGGCGCTTTCGAGGTGCAAGTGTTCGACGCACGAGGCAGGTTGCTGCGCAACCAGTCGCTCGCCGACGGGCAGTGGCTTGATTTGCAAGGACTTGCGACGGGGATGTACTCGCTGAAAGTGGTCGTTGGCGAGCGAGTTTTCGCCGGGAAATTTGTGAAACAATAATTCCGGCATCCAATTCCAACCGCAATCTTTTGAGATTTTTATACCTGGTTCCGGGCGGCGAGTGCCACCTGGAACCACTTTTTCAACGGAGATTCTTAACCTTGAGGAAGCCAATTTTCAAATTGAATCTTTGAGACTTTTAATACCCAGCGCCGGACGGCGTTCGCCGTCCGGGGCTTTGCTTCCAAGCGCCTCCGCATTTTTTTATCAAATTTGCCTTCATGAAAAGATTACCACTCGGCGAGCAGAACTTCGACAAAATCCGGGAGAAGGATTTGGTCTATGTGGACAAGACCCGGCAGCTTTTTGATTTGATGAACCTCGGCGATTACGTTTTCCTTTCCCGCCCCCGCCGCTTCGGCAAATCCTTGCTGGTGAATACTTTGATGGAGATTTTCAAAGGCAGGAAAGAGTTGTTCAAAGGGCTTTGGATAGAAGACAAAATCACCTGGGAGGAGTACCCGGTCATTCGGGTTGATTTTTCTTCCATGCCCATTTTCTTCAGCCCCGGCAGCCTCGAATTATTCAGCGAGGAATTTGTCCGGCGGCTGAAAAAACACGGCGCAGAATATGGTTTGAGCCTCGCTTCGTCTTCACCTGCCTATTGTTTCATAGAATTGCTCGAGGGGCTTCATGAAAAAACGGGCAAGCGGGTCGTCGTGCTGGTGGATGAATACGACAAGCCCATCACGGATTTCCTGAGCGAGCCGGAACGGGCGGAAACGCACCGGCAATGGCTCCGGTCGTTTTTCGAGATTTTCAAAGGAAACAGCGACCACGTTCATTTTCTGTTCATCACCGGCATCTCGAAATTCTCCAAAATATCGCTTTTCTCGGTGCTCAACAACCTCCTGGACATTTCTCTGCTGCCGGAATTCAACGACCTGGTAGGCTTCACGGAAAGCGAATTGGTGGAAAATTTTGCACCTCACCTGGAAGCCTTTGCCACGAAACTGAAAATAACAAAAGAGGAATTGATGGAAAAGCTGCGCTACTGGTACAACGGCTATTCCTGGGACGGGCAGCAGCGCATTTACAACCCCTGGTCTATCATCAACTCCCTGGCAGCCTCTCAATTGGAAAACTATTGGTTCGGCAGCGGTACGCCTGATTTTCTCATCCGCCTCATTCAGAAAAAACACGCCCCGGAACAGGAAAATCCTTTGCTCATCGAGGACTTCCAATCCGTCTCGGCATCGAGTGAAACCTTCGACAGCTACGACCTGGAAAACATCAGCCTGACCGCTCTGCTTTTCCAGGCAGGCTACCTGACCATCCGGGAAGCCAAGGTGGAGGCAGGCGGCAATTTTTACCTGTTGGGCTACCCCAACAACGAAGTTCGCTGGTCGTTGAGCGCCCACATCCTCGGCGCTTTGACTACGCTCGAAACGGGGCTGAAAATCAAGCCCAAAGCCTTGATGCTACGCCATGCTTTGTCGCAGGGCGACCAGGAAAGCTTCCGCTCACTCATCCGCTCCATTTTTGCGGGCATCCCTTCCGAATTGCTTAAGCGGGTCAATGAATACTACTACCAATCGGTGTTTTACTTTTTCCTCAACATGCTTGGCGTGGAAAACGTCGTGCTGGAACAGGCGGGCTACATCGGAAAGGCAGACGGAGCGCTGGTTTGGAATGGAAAGATTTACATTTTCGAGTTCAAATTTGCCCGTGAAGGTTCGATGAAAAGCCTGCTCGACGCCGCCCTGAAACAAGTGGAAACGAAGGGCTACCACCATCCCTACGCAGGTTCGGGCAAGACCATTTGGGCAGTGGCGATAGGCATACTTTTCAAATCACCCGCTCCGGACAAGCCTGCCGTTTTGGCGGTGGATGTGGAATGGAAGGCGCTTGCCTGAGCCTTATTTCACGTGCATTTTCCCTTTCAAAGTTTATCGTACATAGTCAACCCTCGCAGCGCCCCACTGACCGTGTGCGGATGCACAAACTGCCCGTCGAACAACATCTTCCGCACCTCTTCCAACGGCACTTCCCGTACCCGGATATCCTCTGCGTCGTCCAAGTCCGGCTCGGCGACCTGCTCGGCGTCGAGGGCGAGGTAGTGATGCACGAAGCTGTCCATGAAAACCGGGTTGCTGGCGACCGAACCTGCGTACCGCCATTCTTTTGCGGCGTAGCCGGTTTCCTCCAAAAGCTCCCGTTTGGCAGACTGTTGATGGTCTTCGCCGTCATCCACCAGACCGCCGGGCAGTTCGAGCAGGTAGGCGTGGACGCCGAAACGGTAGTTGTCCACCAGCACGACGTTGCCTGTTTTTGTCAAAGCAAAAACGGTGACCGAGTCGTTGCCGGTGAGCGTGACGATGCGGATTTCCTTGCCGTTGTTGGGATTGCGCAGGTGGTCGAAGCGAGCACGGAAAAGTTTGAGGTCGGTCTCGGGTTCGGAGTGGAGGATTTGCCAGGTGGCAGAGTGGTCTTGCATTTTTTTTTGGACAAAAGTAAAATTCAAGCGGGCATCCCGGTGGCGTCGGGATGCCCGCTTGAATTGGCAGATTGTGGGAGTGGGCTACCAATCTATGTCTTCAAAAACTTTCTCCACCGGGAGTCGGATGTCGGTGACGGGGTCGTGCAATTCGTCGCTCAAAGTGAACAAGAAACTTCGATTGTCAGGCAGAATAACTCGAATGGACATGGCGGCAGGAATCACCACCCACGCAGATTTTACCCCTGCGGGAAAGTAAAGTTCCCTGGCTTTTTCAATCAATTCCTCTGGCGACTGCGAAGGAGATTGGATTTCAATCGTGGTAAGAGGCATTTCCTTTTCCTTGGCTTCTGCGTC
The DNA here is from genome assembly GCA_964533005.1 of uncultured Saprospiraceae bacterium. Classification (GTDB taxonomy): domain Bacteria; phylum Bacteroidota; class Bacteroidia; order Chitinophagales; family Saprospiraceae; genus UBA6168. Next base: position 8,742 of record CAZHLB010000077.1, on the reverse strand, counting down.
GCTGAGGCTTAGCCGTTTTTTCGGATAAACCAAGATATCGGGGGCACTTGAACGGGGTTGAGTATCTAAAGTGACTTCGCTTGGGAAGCTGTACCTGTCACCGTAGCGATTGTACAACAACCTTGAGGCGGCAGACTGGAGTGTACCGTGAATTCTGTTTGGCATAGGCTTGTTTCGTTCTGTTGTGTAGTCTTCCTGTTCGAGTGTTTGGATTTCTTCGCTAAAAATTTCTTCTCTAAACATGGCTGACAAATTTTTGCTGTTGCAAACCTAACCAAAATTGCCCTGAGTTTCAATCTTTGTTCCATGCTGAAATATCTCTCCGCCGCCTTGCTTTTCCTCGTTTTTGCTGCAAAAACAACCGCCCAGCCGCTCCACGCCGCCGAGGTCAAACCCTACCAAAACAAACCCACCATCCTCCTCGACGGCAAGCCCGAAGCCCCCATTTTTTACGCCCTGACCGACGTGCCCGGCGGCAGATGGAGCTGGGAAGAAATCCCCCAGCGCAATCTGCGCAACTTCTGCGAAGCAGGCATCCGCCTGTTTCAACTCGACATTTTCCTCGAACAACTTTGGACAGCGCCGGGAAAATTCAGCGTCGAACTTGCCCAACGACAAATCAGGGGCGCCCTCGAAGCTTGCCCGAATGCTGCAGTCGTCTTCCGTTTTCACCTGAACGCACCGGGCTGGTGGCTGTCGCAAAACCCCGCCGAGCAGGTCGCCTACGAACCCGGAACGCCCGCCCAGCCATTCGACCTGCTGAACCTGAGCCGCATCGTGCAAGACGATTCCCGCCTGCCCGTCCGCAACAGTTTGGCGTCTGAAAAATGGCGCACCGAGGCAGGCGAAATGCTGCGCCGCTTCTGCCGGGAATTTTCAAAAACGAAGGAGGGCAATGCGCTCATCGGCATTCACGTCGCCTGCGGGGTCTATGGCGAGTGGCACCAGTGGGGCTTTATCGAGCACGAAGCGGATTTCAGCCAGCCGATGCGGGCGCATTTTCAGTGGTGGTTGCGGGAAAAATATGGCGACGAACAGGCGCTGCAAAAAAGCTGGAACGACCCGGCGGCGAGCTTTGCATCGTCGGAAATTCCTACTCCGGCAGAGCGGGCGGTGACTTCCGGCGGCATATTTCGAGACCCGCAAAAAGACCAAAAAGTGATTGACTACTACCGCTGCCAGCACGAATTGGTCGCCGACGACATCCTCCATTTTTGCCAAATCGTCAAGGAAAACTGGCGTCGCCCGATTTTGACCGGCGCATTTTATGGCTACTTTTTTTCCATGTTCAATCGGCAGGCGGCAGGCGGGCACTTGGAATTGCAGCGGGTTTTGCGCTCGAAATGGATTGATTACTTGTCGGGTCCGCAAGTTTATTATCCCGACGACGGCTACGACCCTGGCGAACCTTACCGCAGCCGCAGCCTCGTGCGCTCGATTCAACTTCATGGCAAACTCTGGCTCGACGAATACGACCAGCAACCCCGCCGCACTTTTCCCGTGCTGAACGGCAGGGACAACTCTGAAAATTACCGCCGGAATTTGCAGGAAAACATCGCCGCCATTCGCCGAAACGTGCTTTCGCCGCTGACGAAAGGAGCAGGGCTTTGGTTCTACGATTTCGGGCCCGGCGGCATGAATTTGAGCCGGAAAAACGAGCATGACATCCAATCCGGCACAATTGGCTACTGGGACAACCCGGCATATTTGGCGGAAATAAAAGCCTTGAAAACCTTCGCCGATTCGCTGCTGCACAAGCCTTGGCGCACCGGTGCCGACGTGCTTGTGGTTTATGACACGGAGGTTTTTTATCACTTGAAAAGCACTTTGCCAGATTCTTGCCCCATCAGTTCGCAGGTGGTGGATTGGCTGCCGTTAGCTTTATTTTATGCGGGTGTTTCGTTCGATGCGGTGCATTTGGATGATTTGAATTTGCTGGATTTTTCGCCCTACCGGGCGGTGATTTTTGCGAATACGTGGCTGTTGGATGAAGCTGAAAAACGAGTGATTTGGCAAAAAGTAGCAACAGGCGGCAGAAAGCTATTTTGGATGTATGCGCCAGGTTATTCTGATGGCAAGCAGCTTCGGCGAGAGGCATTGAACGAGGCGACAGGGCAAGATTTTGAGCTCGTCGCCGCATCTGAACCTCAAGTATTTTACTGGCACCTGGATTCTCTTTCGAGGCATACAACCTGGGGTTTTGTTTATCCCTTGTTCAGCGTTTTGACCAGATGGCAGGACTATTCGTGGTTTGAGTTGGAGGGCGAGCGACCCTCGGCATTTGGTTGCAGGCAAGAAGAAAATTATACCTCGTGTTTTGCGAGCGTTCCGCCAATCGAGCCTCGGCTATGGAGAGCTATTTTGATAAGAACGGCTCACTTTTTCACCTCGAAAGACGTGATTTACGCAGGCGGCGGGCTACTGGTCTTGCACACAAAAACGGGCGGGCGGCGGAAGGTTTATTTAAAAAACGGGAAGGTCGTGGAGTTGGATTTGCCGCCGGGAGCGGCGACGGTCGCAATGGATGCCGAGACAGGAGCTTTAATTTTTGACAATCCAAAAAAGTAAATCCATGAAAATCCTCATCGCCGGCGCCGGCATCTTCGGCATCGCTGCCGCCCTCGAACTCCGCCGCCGGGGGCACGAAGTCTCCGTTTTCGACCCCGGCACGCTGCCGCACCCGCTCGCTTCCTCCACCGACATCTCCAAAATGATTCGTGCCGACTACGGCTCGGATGAATTTTATGCCGACCTCATGCTCGAATCATTCGAGGGTTGGGACGAGTGGAATCGCTCTTTTTCGCAGCCTCGTTACCACGAAGTGGGCTTCCTGCTTTTGACAAAAAACCCAATCCAACCAGGCAGTTTCGAGGCGGAAAGCATGAAAACGCTGGCGGCGAGAGGCTTCCCAATCACCCGCCTTTCGCAGGCGGAAATTGCCCGGCGCTACCCTGCTTTCAATTCCCAGGTTTATCAAGATGGCTATTTCAACGCCCGTGCTGGCTGGGCGGAAAGCGGCAACGTCGTGGCGGAACTGGCGAGCATCGCCCACCGGGAAGGCGTGGAAATTTTTGAAAATGAAGGCTTTGCAAGATTGCTGGAAGAAAAAGGCAAAGTCGTTGGCATCGTCACCACCGCCGGATTCGAGCGCCGGGCAGATGTGACCGTCGTTGCCGCAGGCGCATGGACGCCGCTGCTGCTGCCGGAATTGAGCGACCGAATGAAGCCAATCGGACAACCGGTTTTTCACCTGTTGCCAACAAGTGTCGCCAAACTCCAGTTTGGCGAAGCAGCCTCCGCCAAACTGGAGTTTGGCGGCACGGATACACCCGCTTCAGGTTGGGCTGCCGACATTTCAAAAACCGGCTGGTACGGCTTTCCGGCGCAACCGGATGGCGTGGTGAAAATTGCCAATCACGGTGCAGGCATGGATTTGCCGCCGGGCGTGGACGCTGAAATTCCTGAAAAATACTTCGTGGCGTTGCGGGAATTTTTGCGGGAAAGCCTGCCTGGTTTGGCGGATGCACCCATTGTGAAGACCCGCATTTGCTGGTACTGCGACTGCTTCGACGGGGATTTTTTCATAGACAAGCATCTTGAAAAACCGGGGCTGTTCGTAGCTGCGGGAGGCAGCGGGCATGGGTTTAAATTCGCACCGGCGCTGGGGAAAATTATCGCCGATGGGCTGGAAGGGAAGGAGAACAAATTTGCGCACCGGTTTCGTTGGCGGCAGGCAGGTGGGCGTCGCTTTGAGGAGGCAAGAAATTGCTGATTGCTAATTGTTAATTGTTGTTGGGACGTCCCAACAACAATCAACAATTAGCAATCAGCAATAGACTATTTCATGTTCGCCAGTTTGCCCAAATCCACGCCTTTCACCAATTTTTTCAAATCATCCATCTCGGCGTTGCCATTCGCAGTCACCAAAAAACGGTCACCAACGATGACGGCAAGCTCGCTTCTGCCGCTGCCTTTTTCATACTTCTCGTAGCTTTTGTAGCCGTCCAATTTCGAGGTGCGTTCGTAGCCATTGTCGTCTTCCTTGTCCACGACGATGGTTGTCCAGGCAGCCATGCTCAACATTGCCAAGCCCATGCCGCCGGTGTCCATCACGTTTAAATCTACGGTAGCGTCGCCTTTTTTGTAGTCGCCTTTTGCAACAGAAATGGTCATCCCGGCAGCGCCTGATGTCTCGCCACTTTTGTTGATGCGCTCGAAACCGGCAGCGTTTTCGGGCAGCAGTTCTTGCAGTTGGCGGAAATTGATAGGCTCTACGGTCTTGCCGCCTTGCAAGCCTTTCATGGCTTCCTGTGCTTGTTGCATGGCGTCCGCCATGTTGGTGGGCTGGTTTTCACCGGCTGAGTTGGCGGCGTCAGCGGCATCTTCAGCAGCGGCGGCAGTTTCTTCTTGTTGAGTTTCTTCCTTGCTGCCGCCGGAGCAAGCGAGCAGCGTCAAACCAAAAGAGAAGGCGATGAGCCAAAAGAGGTTTTTCATGATTCAACCTATTTGAAAACGTGCCCGAAACCGGCAGGCAAGCTGCTGCTTTCAAGCCTCGTTTTGAGTGAAAAATCAATCCTGTTTTTCCTGTTTGGGCGTCTCTGCATTTTGTTTCATTTGCTCAAAAACGCAAACTGCCAGCTTTGCCATTGCAGGTAGTTTCCGGTTGACGCTCGCCCGAACTGCTGCTCCGCTGGCTGCGCCGATGAAGCGGGCGATATCGTCGTAGCTCCAGCCGAGGTGCTTGCGCATGGCTTTGAAGCGCTGTTTCCATTCGGCTTCGGAGCGGTCGGCGAGCTTTTGCAAAATGAAGGAAAAAGACACTGGCGGAAATTCATTTTTCAAATTGGATTCAACGTACAAACGCATTTGGTTTGCTTCCGTGACGAAGGGATTTTCCTGCCTGGCATTGTGCCGAACGGTGTCGAGACTGAATTGGAAAATATCGGAAAGCATTTTAGCCTTCCACTCGTCTGGTTGGCGGGCGTACCAATTGGCATGAAGCAGCTCGAATTCCTTGGTGGAGTTGATGGTTTTAAAATAATCCATGGCGATTCATAAAAAGGTTTGTCGTCCAGCCTTGAAGGTAGTTTTTGTCAAGTCCGGGCAGTTCAATCAGGTATGCCAAATCTCCCCATTGTTTCTCGCTTTTTGAAATGTCGTACCATCTCAACTTGGAAATAATCAAGTCTTCGGGCGAAGCGATGAAGCACTCGATGCCTAAAAAATTGACCTTCCGGCGGCGCTCAAAAGCCGTCCAATTGTAGTCGCTGTCTTGATAGACCATGAAGTCGTACTTGACGCCAGAGTCGAAATCAAAAAGGTTGAAAACGATGCCTCGTTCAGCATTTTCCTTGAAAAACTGAAGCGAAGGCAGCCAATCAGGGAAATGCTTGACAATCTTTTCCACTTGATTTGGATAGACCTGCACGTTGATGTCTATGTCAACGGTCATCCTTCCACGATTGTAAAAACTGGTGGCGAAGCCGCCCACAATCATGTATGGAATGTCTTCATCTTCAAAAACTTGGACAATTTTCTGCAAGGCAAGCTTTAAGTTGTTCATGCGCCAAAGCTAACAAATGTTGCCAAAAACTTAGCTGCCGCCCTTCCTCTCCCTTTTCTAAATTTGCCCGAACCAGCCGCTCATCTGCAAAAAGCTGACAGGTGGAAAATTTCTTTCAGAAATTTTCCACCTGTCAGCTTTCGGCTCGAATTCTCAACATGAAACAACTCACTTTTCTACTCCTGGCAATGCTCGCCGCTCAAATCTCCTTCGCTCAACTTTCCACCACAAACCTCCGAACCGAATACAAAACCAACCCGCTCGGCATCGGCGAAACCAAGCCCCGCCTGAGTTGGGAGCTTGTTTCCAGCGCAAGGGACGTGATGCAAACCGCCTTTCAAATCAGGGTCGCCGCCAGCGAAAGCGATTTGAGCAAAGGCAAAAACCTCCTCTGGGACAGCGGCAAAATCGCTTCCGACCAGTCAAATCAAGTCGTTTACGCAGGCTCGCTGCTCGCCTCCCGCCAGCGTTGCCACTGGCAAATCAGGGTTTGGGACAACAAAGGCAACGACTCCGGCTGGAGCAAACCTGCCTGGTGGGAAATGGGGCTGCTTGCGCAAACCGACTGGAAAGCCCAATGGATTGAACCCGGCTGGGACGAAGACACCACCAAATCCAACCCCGCCCCGATGTTGCGCAAAACCTTCCGCCTCGCCGGAGACGTGCGCCGGGCAAGGGTTTACGCAACGGCGCACGGCTTGTACGAAGCCGAAATCAACGGCAAAAAAGTCGGCGACCAACTCTTCACGCCTGGCTGGACGAGCTATCACGAGCGCCTGCAATACCAAACCTACGACGTGACCAACCTCCTGCTGCCCGGCGACAACGCCATCGGCGTCACCCTCGGAGACGGCTGGTACCGAGGCTGGATTGGCTGGGAAAATCATCGGAATCACTACGGAAAAAAGGTAGCGCTGCTGCTGCAAATCGAGGTGACTTACAAAAATGGCAAGACCGAAATTTTCACCTCCGACAACTCCTGGCGAAGCAGCACCGGGGCGATTTTGGAGTCCGATATTTACAATGGGGAAGTATATGATGCTTTGCTCGAAAAAACCGGCTGGACGATGCCGAATTATGTGGACAGAAATTGGAAAAATGTGCGCACCGCAAATTATGGCTTTAATAATATAGTCGCATCTGTCGGAGTGCCTGTTCGCAAAATACAGGAATTAAAACCGGCGAAAATATTCATGACGCCAAAAGGCGAATTAGTAGTTGATTTCGGACAAAATATGGTCGGCTGGGTTCGCCTGAAAATAAAGGGCGAGACGGGCAAAACCATCCATATTTCCCACGCCGAAGTATTGGATAAAGACGGCAATTTTTACACGGAAAATATGCGCTCTGCAAAGACTCGAATTCAATACAATATGCGGGGCGGCGGCGAAGAAATATACGAGCCTAAATTCACCTTTATGGGCTTCCAATATGTCAAAGTGGAAGGATATCCGGGTGAATTAAAACCTGAAAATATAACCGGCATTGTCGTCCATTCCGACCTGCGTAAAACGGGCGATTTTGAATGCTCGAATGCCCTCGTCAATCAATTGCAACGCAATATTCAGTGGGGGCAAAAAGGAAATTTCCTCGACGTGCCCACCGACTGTCCGCAGCGGGACGAGCGCATGGGCTGGACGGGCGACGCACAAGCCTTCAGCCGCACCGCTAATTTCAACCACGATTGCGCCGCATTTTACACCAAATGGTTAGCCGACGTCGCCGCCGACCAAGCCGACAACGGCAACGTGCCCTTCGTCGTGCCCAATGTTTTGCCGCCCTGGGGCGGCTCCATGGCAGGCGGTTCGACGGGCTGGGCGGACGCTTCCACCATTGTTCCCTGGAACACTTACCTCGCTTACGGCGACACACGACTGCTTGAAAATCAATACGAAAGCATGAAAGCCTGGGTCGGCTACATGGAAAAACAGGCGGGCGACGACTACCTCTGGGACACCGGTTTTCACTTCGGCGACTGGCTTTTTTACTCGGTCAACGACGACCGGGACGGGGCGAGCGCCATCACCGACAAGTATTTCCTGACGCAAGCCTTCTTCGCCCACTCGACCGACCTCGTGCGCCGCACCGCCGAAGTTTTGGGCAAAAAAGAAGACGCCGCCCGCTACGCCGCCTTGCTCGAAAAGGTGAAAGCCGCTTTCCAAAAAGAGCACGTCACGGCAAGCGGACGCCTCAGTTCTGCGACGCAGACCGCCTACGTCCTCGCTCTCGCCTTTGACTTGCTGCCTGAAAATTTGCGCCAGCAAGCTGCCGACCGCCTCGTCGAAAACATCCGCCGCTACAACTCGCACCTGACCACCGGCTTCCTCGGAACGCCGCACATCAACCACGTTTTGACCCACTTCGGCTACCCGGAAGTTGCTTACGAATTGCTGCTGCAAGAGACTTATCCAAGCTGGCTTTACCCGGTGAAAATGGGCGCAACCACGATTTGGGAGCGTTGGGACGGCATCAAACCCGACAGCACTTTCCAGGAAAAAAGCATGAACTCGTTCAATCACTACGCCTACGGCGCAATCGGCGATTGGCTCTACCGCACCGTCGCAGGCATCGAATTGGACGAGGCGCAGCCTGGCTACAAGCATTTTTTCCTCCAACCGCAACCCGGCGGCGGGCTGACTTCGGCGAAGGCTTGGCACCTGTCGCCGCTCGGCAAAATCGAGTCGGATTGGGCAATCGAGGGCGGGAAATTGCGGCTGCGGGTGGTCGTGCCTGCGAATGCGACGGCAACGGTTCGGCTGCCAAAAGCGGCGGTGGGGCAGGTGACGGAAGGCGGGAAAGCGTTGGGGCAGGGGAATGGGGTTCGGAGTTTTCGGCAGGTGGGAGAAGGGGTGGAAATTGAAATTGGCAGTGGGGAATTTGTGTTTGTTAAAAACTGACTTTGCCTCAAAGCTGACAGGTGGAAAATTTCTTGCAGAAATTTTCCACCTGTCAGCTTTCCGCTCGAAACTGAAATCATTGCAGAGACTTGAGTCAAAGCTTTTCAGCGAAACTTTGGCTCAAAGCTGACAGGTGGAAAATTTCTTTCAGAAATTTTCCACCTGTCAGCTTTCCGCTCGAAACTGAAATTATTGCAGAGGCTTGAGTCAATGCTTTTTAGCGTAAGCTTTGGCTCAAAGCTGACAGGTGGAAAATTTCTTTCAGAAATTTTCCACCTGTCA
>CAZHLB010000076.1:0-14444 GCA_964533005.1 uncultured Saprospiraceae bacterium | reverse complement strand
GCTTGCCTGCCTGGCTCACCGCTCAGGACGACCTTCTCGCCTTGCTGGGCGAAGAAGAAAAAACGGTCGAATTTGTCGAAGCGGCTTTCAAAACCAACCGCGTCATCAATTTGCATTCCTTGGAAAATACCGACAGAGGCGTGATGGACGTAAAAATTAGCCATCGTTTCGGCGTGGTCAGCGGCGGCTTCGGCGAGTTGTTTGGGCTTGACCAGGCGACCATTCGTTTTGGCTTCGACTTTGGTTTGACCACCAATTTTCAGGCAGGCTTGGGCAGGGGCAACTTCCAAAAAACCTACGATGGCTACTTGAAATACCGCCTGTTGCGCCAAAGCACCGGCGCTCGTTCGATGCCGTTCACGCTTTCCGTTTTTGCCAGCGCCGCCATTCAAAGTGCGCCTTTTCAAAATCCCGACCGGGAAAATTTCTTCTCGTCCAGGTTGTACTACACCTCGCAAATCATCCTCGGCAGAAAATTCAGCGAAAGTTTTAGCCTGCAATTGTCACCGACTTTGGTGCATCGGAATTTGGTGAAAACCAAGTTGGAAAAGAACGACGTCTATGCCCTCGGCATCGCCTTGCGGCAAAAGTTGAGCAAACGCCTCGCCGTGAATGCCGAATACGTTTACGTTTTGCCCGACCAGCTTGCGCCGGGCTTGCGCAACTCGCTCTCCATCGGCTTCGACATCGAAACGGGTGGGCACGTTTTTCAACTGCATTTCACCAACTCGACCTCGATGATTGAAAAGGGCTTCGTGGCTGAAACGGCGAATGATTGGGAGTCTGGAAAGGTGCATTTCGGGTTCAATGTTTCGAGGGTTTTCACCATCGTGAAGCCAAAATTGAAGGAGTGATTGCCTGGTATTTCTCTGGCGCATGTTTAAAAAGTCGTTTTGAACGCTACTTGGCTCTGTGAAGCAGGTTTTGAAAGCCACGTTTCCAAGTTCATTGCTAAAGCTAAAAAATCAAGTGTTAAAGCCCGCCGCACCTGGGAACGAAACGCTTTCTCATGCGATAGAGAATATAAAAGCCGCTTTCAGCCACCCACTTTTCTCCCTCATCTGAAAAAAATGGCGGTTGAACAGCGCTTCATTCATTTTACCCCTAAAATTAGAAGCCATGTTAGTTTTGCTCGGAATGATTTGCCTCTTCGGATGCCTCGGAAAGCTAATTTTTAGCAGCCAAACCTGGCAGTGAGAAATTGGTGAATGGTGAATGGTGATTGGGCAGCCCAATCACCATTCACCATTCACCATTCACCATTCACCAATTTCTACCTCATCTCGGCAGGCGTCACTTCAACCTTCTCCTTTTTTCCCTGCCGAAGCACCTGCAATTGCACCTGCTTGCCTATCGTCTTCTCATTCAACAACTTGTGCAAATCGTCAATGCCATGCACCGGCTTTTCCTCGAAGTCAATGATGATGTCGCCTACCTGCAAGCCGGAGTTATTGGCAGCCCCGTCCGGTTCGACGCCTTGCACGAGCACGCCTGTTTTCACGGTCAATTGATGATAACTCACCGACCGGGGATTGAGCGGCACTTGCTGACCGCTGATGCCGATGTAGCCCCGGCGCACTTTTCCCTCGATAATCAATCTCCCCACCACGTACTGCGTCAGGTTAGACGAAACGGCGAAACACAAGCCTTGCGCCGGTAAAATCACTGCCGTGTTCACGCCGATGACCCTGCCGAAACTGTCCACGAGGGGCCCACCGGAATTACCAGGATTCAAGGCTGCGTCTGTCTGAATGACGTCATCTATGAGCCTGCCGCTCTCCGAGCGCAAGGTTCGACCCAGGGCGCTGACGACGCCTGCGGTCACGGAATATTGAAAGCCGTAAGGATTGCCGATGGCGACTGCAAGCTGCCCGACCTGCAAGTTGTCGCTATCGCCGAAGCGCAAACCACGAAGGTTTTCGCCATCAATTTGCACGACTGCAAGGTCGGTAGCGGGGTCTTCGCCAATGAGTTTGCCGGTAAATTCTCTGCCGTCTTGCAAAACCACTTCAATTTTCGTTGCGCCGCTGACCACGTGGCTGTTGGTCACCACGAAGCCGTCGCTGGAAATGACGAAGCCGCTGCCCGTGCCGAAAGGTTGCTGTCGCTGTCGGGGATTGGGTTGAGCTTTCTTGTTCACCTTGATTTGCACGACGGAAGGGCTGGCTGCTTGCGAGACACCAACGACCGTGCGGGAGTAAGCGTCGAGCAGGTCGGTGTCTCTGGGCGGGAGTTGAAAGGGTTGATTTTCTGCGTTTTCGGATGAAAGAAATTGGAACATGGTCTGGTCTGAATTTGGAAAAACCTGCGCCGGTAAAAAAGAAAAAGCCTGCGCAAAGGGCAGGCTTCGGTTTTGCTTTTTTCCCAAAAGCAGGAATTTTCACCTGTCTGGGAAAATCATTCCAATACTTTTTTTCGGTCAAATTGACAGGCGCCATTGGATTTCAAATGCCATCCCTCCGCCCAGTTGAACCTACCTTTTTTGCCCAGCCTCAAACAACTGCTCCAAAGCCGCCTGCCAGATTTCAAGGAAAATGGCGTCTTCCCAGACAGAACCTTTCCTGTCGTTATCTTGCGCCCCGAACTAAGTTTTCCTGATTGAATGTCTATCGAAAGCCTCTATCAAATCTATCTCCGCCATCCCAAAGTCACGACCGACAGCCGCCAGGTGGAGCCGGGCTGCCTGTTTTTTGCGCTGAAAGGCGAGCATTTCAACGGCAATGAATTCGCCGCACAAGCCATCGAACAAGGAGCCGCTTTCGCAATTATTGACGAGCCGCAACTCATTCCTCATCCCTCATCCCTCATCCCTGTTGACGATGTGCTTTCGACCCTCCAAAAATTGGCAACGCACCACCGCCGCCACTTCGACATTCCACTCATCGCCATCACCGGCACGAATGGAAAGACCACGACCAAAGAACTTCTCAGCGCCGTCCTCGCCAGCCATTATCCTGCTCATTTCACCAAAGGAAATCTGAACAACCACATCGGCGTCCCGCTCACCTTGCTTGCCATGCCAGCGGAAACGGAGGTTGCCATCATTGAAATGGGCGCAAACAAACCCGGCGACATTGACGAACTCTGCCGCATCGCCGAGCCGACGCATGGTCTTATCACCAACGTCGGCAAAGCGCACCTGGAAGGCTTCGGCGATTTCGAAGGCGTCAAGCAAACCAAAGCGGAGCTTTACCGCTACTTAGCTGCGCACAAAGGATTGATTTTCATTAATTTGGACGAACCGCACCTGGAAAAACTGGCGGAGAAAAACAGGCTGAAAGTTTATTACCATCAAAGCCAAAACCCCGACCGGGAACATCATCCCTACGAGGTAAAATTCATCGCCGGGCAGCCTTTCGTCGTTGCCGGTTTTTTGTCAGAAACGGACGATTTGGTAGAAGTGAAGACCCACCTCATCGGAGCATACAATTTCAACAACGTCATGTCTGCCATTGCTTTGGGCAGATATTTCAAGGTTCCGGCACAAAAAATCAAAGCTGCCATCGAGGGCTACGTGCCTGCCAACAACCGCTCGCAAATCCTCAAAATCGGCTCGAACACCTTCGTCCTCGACGCCTACAATGCCAACCCGACCAGCATGAAACACGCCCTGACTTTTTTCGCAGAAATGGACGCCTCCCGAAAAATTGCCATTCTGGGTGCAATGAAAGAACTGGGCAGTTTCAGCGACGTTGAACATGAGCAAATGGCGGAGTTTGCGCTTTCATGCCCGCTTAGGCAGGTGATTTTGGTGGGAAATGAATTTCGGGAGGCGGCAGAAAATGCTGGCATTCAATGGTTTGAAACGACTGCCCAACTCAAAGACTGGTTCGGGCGGCAGTCGTTTTCCGACACGCATTTTCTGGTGAAAGGCTCCCGCAGCATTGGTTTGGAAAAACTTTTAGATAGTTGAAAAATTCAACGTCCGCAGGGTTTTGAACCCTGCCGACGTTAGGTTCTCAATAAAAAAATTTCAAGGTTATGATGATTTCAAAAAACATGGAAGCTGCTCTCAACGAGCAGATTGCCTTCGAAGGCGCCGCCTCATTTCTTTACCTGAGCATGGCGACCTGGTGCGAAAAGCAAGGGCTGAACGGCTGCACCCAATTCCTCAAGCGCCAGTCGGAGGAGGAACGGACGCACATGCTGAAACTTTTTGCCTACCTCAACGACGTGGATGCTTTCCCATTCACGCCGGGCATCGCCGAGCCGCCGCAAGAGTTCGAGTCGGTGATGGCACTGTTCCTCTCTGTTTATGAGCACGAGCAAAAGGTGACCCAAAGCATCAACAAACTCGTTGCCCTCGCCACGCAGGAAGGCGACTTCTCGACCCAGAATTTCCTGCAATGGTTTCTCTCAGAGCAGCGGGAGGAAGAAGCCCTCATGCGCACCGTCCTCGACCGCATCCGGCTCATCGGCGATGGAGCGCAGAGTCTTTATTTTATTGATAAAGAGGTCGAAGCCATCAATAAAGCCGCTGCCACTGCCGAGACTGCTGCTGCTTGAAGTTTTGCTCCTTTTGTCATTTTGGAGAAGGAACTGTCCTGCTCGATAACCACAAAAAGCGGCTCGGGCAAGAGGGGCTAAATGGGTGCTAAATCAACGTAAGTTCGGGGGTTAAACACTTGGCAATCAGTCCCATAGGGACTAAACATCGGTAGGGTTTCAATGAACCAATTTTTCCAGTCCCGTAGGGACGCAACACAATTCGAGTTACGTCCCTACGGGACTGGAAAATTAGGTGGGTGGCAGCTGCTACCTATGTTTAGTCCCTACGGGACTGCCCGAAATCACGTTAAATCAAAAAGGGGAGGCGCTGAAATCAGCGCCTCCCCTTTTTGATTTTTACCTGTTGCCCGCAGGCTCAGTTGAACAAATTATCGTACGAGCTTGCCCCGCCGCTCCTCCCCTGTTTTTCAGGTCGAGCCATTGGTTGGTTCAAGTCGAGTGAGTCTTCCGATTTGGTTTTGCCGCTCATCAGCATCAGGGTGCTTTCCTTTTCCCACTTTTCCAGCATCTGCATTCCTTCTTCCTGGAACACGCCGTTTTGCAGGTCAATGGTATCCATGAAATTGGCGGAAACTTCCATGAAGCGCTCCATCTCGCCAATTTTCGAGGCAACGTCGTCGGCGATATGCTCCACCGCTGCGTCGAACATGGCTCGTTTGTCGGGGTCGCCGCTGATGACGCTCATGGCTGATTTCATGGCGGAGTGCGAGGCACGGATGGCTTTGCGCTCTTGCTCTTTCAGCTTCACCTGGTCACGAGTGTCTTCGAGCAGGATTTCCGAGTTCTTGTACATCTTGTCGAGAATGCGGTAAAGCACCTGCATTTTCTGGTGCAGCTCGGCGTACTTCTCGTTGCTTTCCTGCAAGCGGGCAGCCTTGCGGGTGGCGAGGACGACTGCGCTTTCGTTGCCCTGGGTTTTGGCGACGCTGGCAAGCTTAAGATTGTTCTCGATTTCCTTGCGGTTGTCTTGCATCAGCGTTTCCATTTTGCGCATCTGCCCTTTCAGGTTGCCGATTTGTTTGGACATTTTTCCGAGGTTATCCTCCAGGCTCTCGATGTAGCTTTTCAAAATGCCAATCGGGTCGAGTTGCACGAACATCCCAGTGACCGACCGCATGACGCTCTTGTACATGTACCAAATGAGGTTGCGCATTTTTGGGTCGAGGATGATGTACAAAAGTGCCGCCAATGCCATGAGCATCAGCACGAGATAGACGGTGTTTTTTGCCAATTCCACTAAGAATGCCATATTGGAAGCTACCAAAAACCCAAGCCCACCCAGGACGGCAATCATAAAAATAGCCCCGGTGATGCCTTCCGGGCGTTTCCAAAATGATTTCTTCTCAAAACTCGGAGGTGCGATATCTGACATGATTGATTGTTGATTGGTAATTGTTGATTGTTGAGTTGGAGGGTCAGGTGAAAAATTCCAGCCGAAAGTAGGGCATTTGGACTGGAAAAAGCCAATTGAGGTTTCAAAAAACCGATAAACTAAATGGTTGAATGGTTAAATGGCTGAATGGCTCTCACCATCCAGCCATTTAACCATTCAGCCATAAATCTCTCGGCGGCTGGCTTTCAGCGTATTCATCAAAAGGGAAGTCACCGTCATGGGGCCCACGCCGCCAGGCACGGGCGTGATGAAACTGCATTTCGGCGCAACCTCGTCGTACTTCACGTCGCCCACCAGCCGGTAGCCTCGCTTGGCGCTTGCATCTTCGACCCGGTTGATGCCAACGTCAATCACCACCGCACCTTCTTTCACCATGTCTGCCGTGACAAAATCAGCCCTGCCGATGGCTGCCACCACGATGTCTGCCTGGCGCACGACGGCTGGCAAATCTTTGGTTCGGCTATGCGCAATGGTCACGGTGCAGTCGCCGACTTTGGCTTTGCGGGAAAGCAAAATGCCCATCGGCGTACCGACGATATTGCTCCTACCAATGATGACGGCGTGTTTGCCTGCCGTCTCCACATTGTATCGGTCGAGGATGGTGAGGATGCCAAAAGGTGTGGCGGGCAAATAACAGGGCAAGCCGAGCGCCATCCTGCCGAAATTGACCGGGTGGAAACCGTCCACGTCTTTCCGGGGGTCAATGGCGAGGGTGATTTTTTCTTCGTTAATGTGCTTTGGGAGAGGCAGTTGCACGATAAAGCCGTCCACGTCGGGGTCGTCGTTCAGGTCTTTGACGACCTGCAAAAGTTCCTCCTCGGAAATGGAAGCGTCTTTTAAAATGAGGGTCGAAGCAAAGCCGACCTCCTCGCAGGAGCGCACTTTATTTCGCACGTAAACCCGGCTGGCTGCACTTTCTCCGACGAGCACGGCTGCGAGGTGAGGGATTTTACCGCCTTGCTTTTTGATGTTTTGCACTTCCAGGGCAAGTTCCTGCTTGATTTGTTGCGAGAGTTTTTCGCCGTCTAAAATCATAATCAATGGCGAACTAGGAGGACGGGGATAGCGAAGGATTTTTTAAGATTGGGACGAAGTCGCTCCGTCTCAATCCTAAAAATCCTTCGCTATCCCCGTCATCCTAGTTCAATTGGCGGCTAAAATAGAAAAGGCAAGCAAAGCGCAGCGATGGGAAAAATCAATAGGCGGGCAACGCCTCCTTCTTACTCGTTTCCACCCTGACAAACGCAGGCACGACGGCGCTCACCGAGCGCAAACTTTGGGCAAGGACGTAAAAAAGGAAGCCCTCGTTTTTGTCGTGAACGCCCAGGCGGTTGTTCGTCAGGTGAATGAAATTGTAGAAATGACTCCACAAAGCAGCTTTTTCCGGGTCGCCGGGAAATTCGGCTTGGAAAAAGCTGGGGCGGGTTTCCAGCTTGCCACTTTCGATGGCGAGGTTGAGTTCGATGGCGGTGTTGGCGTTGACCTGGAACCAGTTTTTGAAGTCTTCATCTTCCACTTGCCGGTAGTTTTTGAACAATTCCCAGAGGGCGGAATGGTACGGCACGACGTCGCTTTTTTGCAGGTCGAAAATTTTCTGAAAGGAGCGCAAAGTAGCGTCGGGCTGACCACTGAGGCTTGATTTGCCTGACAGTTCTGCATTTCTCACGTGTTTCCAGCGCCAGTTTTCAAATGCCAGGCTGAAAAAATCAGTGGCTTCCTGCAAGCTCATGCCTGCGGCATAAGCGAGGCTGAGATGCAGCTTGACGGCAGCGCCGGTGATTTCGTGGTGCGTCCAGCGATGGAGTTTTTCTTTGATGATTTTCAGCGCCATACGAGAGGAAGCGTGAAACTGCTTTTCGCAAAGCGTCATTTCCAATTGCCCGCCGTAGCGCTCCAACTCCGGTTGATATTCAAAAAGCCGGAGCGAATTGTTCGGCATCCACCGGGAAGTGGCAGGAAATTCAACAGGATAATGCGGCTCGATGAGCAGGGACGGGCGAGACTCGAAATATTGCTGAAAATACTCCTCCAGGTTGGGCTTGAGAAGCGTGTCGAAAATAACCGGGTTGCCCTTGAACCAAAGGCGGACGTGAGGACCGCGTTCCCAGCTTCTTTGAAAAAAGAAGCTTTCGGCAACCCCGGTTTGCAGAACAACATCCGCGTAAGGCTTCACGGCTTTGACCAGGAACTCCTCCCACGGTTCGTTGTAGTGCAAGCAAACTGTCAACCAAATCGGGTTTGTTTTGACGGACATTCTAAGCAGCGTTCTTTTGATTGAGACCAGAGGCGGTAGCCTGTTTGCAAATATTTCGCCAAACCACGCCTTCGGTTTCCAGGATGAGGCTCGATTGGCTGTTTCCACGAAAAAAGAAAAGCCTTTCTCCCGGTACGGAAGAAAGGCTTTGAAGGTTTCAAGGATTCAGGTTTCAGAGGTTTCAGAGTTCCAGCCCTGAAACCCTGAAACCTTTGAAACCTGAAACCTCTGACTTACTTGTTCTTCACTTCTTCGTATTCCACGTCGGTCACGTTATCGGCGCCGTTGCCGCCTTGGGTTTCGCCTGCGCCGCCGCCGTCTTGTTGAGCGCCGCCGGTGGCGAAATCGAACGGAGCGCCTTGCCCTTGCGTCGCCTGGTACATTTCCTGGCTGGCTGCTTGCCATGCCGTGTTGAGGTTGGCGCTAGCCCGGTCAATGCGGTCGAGGTCTTCCGACTTGTGCGCTTCTTTCAATTCGTTCAAGGCAGTTTCGATGTTGCCGCGCTTGTCTGCCGGGATTTTGTCGCCGTAGTCTTTCAACTGCTTTTCCGTTTGGAAAACCATCGAGTCGGCGCTGTTCAGCTTGTCGGCGCGTTCGCGAGCCTGGCGGTCAGTGTCGGCGTTGGCTTTGGCTTCGGTTTTCATCCGCTCGATTTCTTCTTTCGACAAGCCGGTGCTGGCTTCGATGCGGATGTTTTGGCGCTTGCCGGTGCCTTTGTCCATGGCGCTGACGTTGAGGATGCCGTTGGCGTCAATGTCGAAAGCGACTTCGACTTGCGGCAAACCCCTCGGCGCTGGCGGGATGCCGTCGAGGATGAAACGACCGACCGGGCGGTTGTCTCGAGCCATCGGACGCTCGCCTTGCAGGACGTGAATTTCCACCGAAGGCTGGTTGTCGGCAGCGGTCGAATAGATTTTCGACTTCTTGGTCGGGATGGTCGTGTTCGCTTCGATGACCACGTCATAGACGCCGCCGAGGGTTTCGATGCCCAGCGAAAGCGGGGTCACGTCGAGCAGCAACACGTCTTTGGTTTCCCCTGTCAATACGCCGCCTTGGATGGCTGCGCCAATTGCCACGACTTCGTCAGGATTCACGCTGCGGTTGGGTTTTTTGCCAAAAAACTCCTCCACAACTTGCTGGATGCGAGGAATACGAGTCGAACCGCCGACCAAAATGATTTCATCAATGTCGTTGTTCGACATGCCTGCGTCGCGCATGGCGAGGCGGCATGGTTCGATGCTCCGGCGTACGAGGTCGTCGGTCAGTTGCTCGAATTTGGAGCGGCTGAGTTTGGTGACCAAGTGTTTCGGAACGCCATCCACTGCGGTGATGTACGGCAGATTGATTTCGGTTTCCGAAGAAGACGAAAGTTCGATTTTGGCTTTTTCGGCGGCATCTTTCAAGCGTTGGAGCGCCATCGGGTCTTTGCGCAGGTCAATGTTTTCCTGGCTTTTGAAATCATCCGCCAGCCAATCCATGATTTTGCGGTCGAAGTCGTCGCCGCCGAGGTGGGTGTCGCCGTTGGTGCTTTTCACCTCGAAGACGCCTTCGCCCAATTCCAAAATAGAAATATCGAACGTACCGCCGCCGAGGTCATAGACGGCGATGGTCATGTCCTTGTGTTTTTTGTCGAGACCGTAGGCGAGGGCGGCTGCCGTCGGCTCGTTGATGATGCGGCGGACTTTCAAGCCTGCGATTTCACCGGCTTCTTTGGTTGCCTGGCGCTGCGAGTCGTTGAAGTAGGCGGGCACGGTGATGACCGCTTCCGTCACTTCCTGACCGAGGAAATCCTCCGCCACTTTTTTCATTTTCTGCAACACCATCGCAGAGATTTCCTGCGCGGTGTACTGCCTTCCGTCAATTTCCACCCGGACGGTGTCGTTGGCGCCTTTCGCCACTTTGAACGGAACTATCTCTGCCTCACGAGTCACTTCGGAGAAGCGATGCCCCATGAAACGCTTAATGGAATAGACCGTGCGCTTGGGGTTGGTGATGGCTTGGCGCTTGGCGGGGTCGCCGACTTTGCGCTCGCCGTTGTCCATGAAACCGACGATGGACGGGGTGGTGCGCCTGCCTTCTTCGTTGGCGATGACGACGGGCTCGTTGCCTTCCATCACTGCCACGCAGGAGTTCGTGGTTCCTAAGTCTATGCCTATGATTTTTGCCATGTCTTATTTTTTAGCGGTGAATGGTTTTGATTTTCGGCTTGTGCTGATTGCCAAAGCCGGGATTCGGGAGGGCACAATCAAGGGGTGTGCCAGGGGAGGAAAGCTGACTTTTTGGTGAAAAGGAGAGCGGGGAGGGAAAATTATGGCAGGATTTGAGGGAGGCGAATGACAAAACGGCAGGTAAGAAAATGGTTTTCACATGGAATGCTCTGCTGGAAAAACGTCAATTGAAACAAGCGCCTTGCGCAGGTTGACCATATTCTCAGCGTTCAGTTGCAGTGCTCCAATGGTTGCCCGACCTTTTGGAGTAAGCCCAAGTATGCGTGTAAAATCTTCACTCCACGCAAAATGCTCTTTCCAATCGTCTTGCCTGGGATGAAACAAGGACACAACAATTTGACTCACCGGGTCAATCGCTTCGGTCTTCGACCACTTGTGCGAATTGCACCACCAACAAGCAAGCGCCAAATTCAGGAAAGCATTGCTGCCGCCTTTGAAAAGTGGGATGATGTGCTCGGCAGCAAAAGTGTGAGCGCAATGCGAGGCGGGAAACA
The DNA here is from genome assembly GCA_964533005.1 of uncultured Saprospiraceae bacterium. GTDB lineage: Bacteria > Bacteroidota > Bacteroidia > Chitinophagales > Saprospiraceae > UBA6168. The sequence goes on along the minus strand of CAZHLB010000076.1, from coordinate 3,566 downwards.
TGCAGTATTCGCAGCAGCCTTTTGCCCGATAAAAAACCAGTAGCCGGATGCGTTGGGAGATAGGCTTAGACATTGGGAGCTTGGTTTAAACCGATTTGATTCATCAAATCTATGACTGGCACTTGTCTCAACTCGGCAAGTTCTTTCAGGCACTTCGCTCTTTCGATGCTCATTTCCTGGATGAGGTCGGAAATGGCAAGCATTTCCTCGTGCTCGTCTTCGGTGAGAGTGCCATTGCGCCGCTTGGCGTCGAGCGCCATCAGTCTTTCCTGAGCTGGTTCGGGTAGTTTTTCATTGATTTTTCGAAGAAGCCGGGTTTCTTGTTTGGATAAACCTTTCGTTTTGCGGCTCCATCGAAGGGTCAGCACTTGGTCGGCAAATTCATCCAGGTCGCCGGGGCTTAATTTTTTCACACCTTCAAAAAGCTCCTGGACGGTGGCTTTGGTCAAGATTGGAACTGTTGCTGTTGACATCGGGATTTTGTTTTTGCTTACAAAAATATCATTCCTTGATTCGGCACGAAGGGCAAAAAGTAGCTGAAAATTATTTCAAAGAATGCTTGGGAGGATGCACCCCCAAAAGCAACATCGCAGACCTCATGTTGACCAATCCTCCCCAATTTAATTTCAGCGCCTCGACCGTAGCTCTCCCGGTAGTTGTCGAGCCGATAATGAACAGGTAGTCGCCGCTCCACGAAAAATGCTCCGTCCAGGCTTGCGTTCGGGGATTGAATAGGTCAACGAATGCGCCTGTCAAAGGGTCAATCGCTTTCAGTTTGGTGAATTTGTGCCCGTTGCAGGCTTGGCATGCCAAGGCAAGATTGATGAGCAAATTCAAGCCGCCTTTTGCCTTTGCCAGGATGTGGTCAACGGACAACGTGTCGTTGGAAAATGCAGCAGGGCACATGCAATATTCGCAGCAGTGCTTGGCTCGCTCAAAGACGAGGCGCTTGATTTTGGCGGAAATTTTAAGATTAGAGGACATTGAATGGCTTGTAAATTCCGAGTTGTTTTATCAATGTTTCAGCAGGTACTTTCCGCAAGACAGACAACTTGTAAACGGATTCCAAACGGCGGGCATTTAGCCATTCCAACTTGTCAGTCGTTGCAATCAATTCTTCCAATTCTTTCTTTTTGATGGTTTCCGACCGTCGCTTTTCCACCAGTTGGTGATAGCGTTTCCATTCAGCTTCGGTCAGCCCTTCATTGATTTTCATCAATAGCTCGCTTTCTGTTTCAGGCAGGACTGGCTTTTGCCTGGCTTGAAGATGGGACACTTTTTTGGCGATTGTTTCCAAATCCTTTGCGCTCAATTGCTCCATGCTCCTGAGCAATTCATTCATTGAAACCTGGGATTGAACCTGAACTGAAGAAGCTTGCATGTTCATTATTTCTTTTTGATGGACAAAAATAGGATTCCTCTGATTTTTCTCAAGCCCACCCGCCATCTCCCTGCCTGGTTTATTTTCGCCCAAAACTCAACTCCATGCTCGAAAATATCCTCGCCATTTTAGCCGCCCTGCGACCGGCAGCGCCGCCCCGCCTCATCGCCGTCTCCAAAACCCAGCCGCCCGAACGCATCCTCGAACTGTACCGCCAGGGTCAAAAAATCTTCGGCGAAAACAAGGTGCAAGAGCTTGTTCCCAAGCACGAAACCCTGCCCAAAGACATCGAATGGCATCTCATTGGTCACCTGCAAACGAACAAGGTAAAGTACGTCGCCCCGTTCGTCGCCTGCATCCAATCGGTGGACAGTTTGAAGCTTTTGGAGGAGATTGACAAGCAGGCAAAAAAAGCCGGGCGCACCATTGATTGCCTGCTCCAGTTTCACATCGCCGAGGAGGAAACCAAGTTCGGCTTGAATCTGGAAGAAGCGGAGGTTTTGCTGCAATCGCCTGAATTTCAACAGCTTCAAAATGTCAGAATTACCGGCGTGATGGGTATGGCGACTTTTTCAGACGACCCGGCGCAGGTGCGGCGGGAGTTCAAAAGCCTGAAAAGCATTTTTGATGCGCTGAAAAGCAGGCACTTTTCGCAGGCGGAGTTTTTCAGGGAAATTTCGATGGGGATGTCGGGCGACTTTGAAATTGCCGTCGAGGAAGGCAGCACGATGGTGCGGATTGGGACGCTGCTGTTTGGCGAACGAAATTGAGCGCAAGGCGCCTTTCACTCCGCCTTCACCATTCTATTCCAAAGCTCCTTCCCGCTGTTGTCAAAAATGCGGATAGTCATGGTTCGCTCCTTGCGAGCGCCTGCAAATTCAAGGATGCCAAAGTTCCGCTGTTGCACCAGCGTGCCCGCTTCCCGCAGAAAATTGACTTCTTCCCCCCCCACGTGAACGCCCGACGTCAGCGGCGAAACGGTCAAATCATAAACCGTCCTGCCTTTTGAATTCACCTGTTTGCTCAGTTCCGTGTGATGCCGGTCGCCGGTGAGAAAAACTACGTTTCTGATATCCTCCTCTTCGATTCGGCGCAGCAGGTAAGCCCTTTCTTCAGGATAAAGATTGGTGAAGGTTTCATAATTGGTGTAAGTCGTGAGCACCTGTCCGCCGGTGGCGACTATTTTGAAGGGCGCATTGCTGGCAATCAAGGCTTGAATCAGCCACTCCAACTGGTCTTTTCCCAACTGCGTGCGCTCGCCTTTTTTCTGCCTGTCCGGCGTGCGGAAATAGCGGTTGTCAACGAGAAAAAAATCCACGTCGCCCCATTGAAAATAAGAGGTGACGCCGCCTTTGCCGGGCAAGCCGTAACTTGGGTTTGCCCAAAAAAGCTGAAAAACTTCCTTCGCCAAATCTTTGTGGATGAAACTGCCGTCGCTATCGTTGGGCCCAAAATCGTGGTCGTCCCAGATGGCGTAATGATGCGTGGAAGCCAGCAATGGCTGGAGTTCCGGCAACGAGCGGGAGTGGGTGTAGCGGTGCAGAAAACCCGTGCGGGTAAACCAATCAGGCTCACGCAGGTACGTGTTGTCGCCCAGCCAAATCATCAGGTCGGGGTCTTGCTGGTGGATGGCGGTGAAAATTTGATACTCGCCGCCGTAGGGATTGCCGGGGCGGTCGAAACGCTCTTCGTTGACGTAGGCGCAACTGCCGAGCGCCACTTTAAAATTGGGCGGTTCGGTGCGGTATTGCCAGAGCGGCAGAGTTTGAAAATTCGCCGGGTAGTCGAGCGCAACGGCTTTGTCATTGATGCGCAATTCGTATTCGTACGTGTTGCCGGGCAGCACCTGGTCGGCGACGAGATGAGCGGTGAAACCATCCTGGGCTTGGGTCGTGGCGATGGCGGTGAGGAGTTTTTGTGCCGGGTCGCCCTTCAGCCAGTAGGCAAATTGCACCCTCGCCTGGCTTTTGGTTTGCACCCAAAGCATGGTTTCCCGCATGTCGGTGTAGCCAAGCATGGGCCCCGACTGGAGCAGGTTTTTTTGTGTAAACGCCTGAAAGACAAATAGGAAGGAAAAAACGAAGGGAAGGAAGTGAGCTTTTTTCATTGCAAAAAACAAAGTTGGTGAGCGGCGAAGCTAAAACTTGGCAGAGGAGTGCAGGGTGATTTTTGCCTTAATTTTTGG